>CALBPG010000236.1 GCA_937899065.1 uncultured Allomuricauda sp. | reverse complement strand
AGCCATCTCCGTGTCCTGGACTCTACCATTCGTTAAGACATCCTTATTCTATGTTTTTTGTGGCCAATACTTGCATGATGTTGCCGTTCAATTCAGGATACATCATATTGAAAAAAGGAAACACCGCTCGAAACGTATCCCAGAAACCATTGTCTGTAAACATGTATCCGGGTAAAACCTCCCCATTATAAGGACTGTAGTGCACGATAATGCCATGCGCATCAATCTCTTAAAACTTCCTTGGAAATAGCAATACCCGATACAAACAGGAATAGAAAGTGCGCAGGTGGTCAATGTTGGGCGTTTCCACCACAATTCGACTTAGTTCTTTTTCCCAAGCATCGGTCGCTGCGTTTCGGGTATCATCAAAAGTGTTGTCTCCAATTTCGCTATCCAAATTGAGCTGGGCTTGCTCAGGACTTATAAATGATGCGGCAACTTTGACCTGAACCGCTTCCCCGCGTTTGGTTTTAAATCCGATAATGGCTCCAACATGTTCCCCCTCGTTCTCGGTGCTATCTTCTTGAAGGCTCCATTCGTCACCCCAAGTATGGGTGAGTTCAAAATCTTTATCAAATTCGGCCACAAAATAGTTATGGAAATTCTCCGGAACCCCTCCACTATTGTTTCGACAGTACCCGATAATCTTTCGTTCCTCAGGGAGTATCTTGACCATGGAACCTTTAAAAAAAGCGTCCAAGAGAATATAAGCTTCATCTGTTTCGTGAAACGTAATTCGAAAGTGGGCCGATCGCTTTGGTGGTGCAACTTATTCGATTTCATCGTAATTTGCGATATACACGCTGTAATAATCGGGTTTAACGGTTTCCGCTTTGTGGGAAAAGTGGGAGGCGCGTTCATCTTCCTTATATTTTAGCTCTCCCGTCACCGCCATCAACGAAAATGCGGCATAGTCATTTATCCAAGGACTGGGTTGATGGGTCTGCTTGATGCCTCGAATGGTGTATTCGTCATATTTGTACGTCCAACCATCGCCCATTTTGGAGGTCATGGGCGTCCAGAAATTCATGCCCCATGGCGTAGCAATAGCGGGGTAGGTATTTCCATTCGATAGGCTGAACTCGGAATCGGTTCCCATTAGAGGATTTACATATTCCAGAAAGGTTCTTTCTTCTGCAGTACTGGTATCGTTTTCGATGCTTTGCTCTTTGCAAGAATACAATAGGGCAACAAACAGCACTACTGAAATTCGTATTTGAAGTCTATGCATGGTTTCGTTTTTTAGTGATATATGGTATTGGTTTCAGGGAGTTCCAACAATCTGGCATCCGCAAGAGCGGCATCTTCGGTCATAGTAAAAACCAATGTGCCACCGGTCACAATCTCTTTATGAGTGATATAACTCCTATCCAGCTTCTCACCATTCAATGCTATTTCGGCGACATATGGATTACCTTCCAAGTTGTTTGCTTTTATGGTGAAGGTTTTATTTTTTCCAACATTCATTTTTACCTCCTCAAACAACGGTACACCCAAATGATAGACGCCTTGTGCCGGGTTTACAGGATAGAAGCCCAAGGCTCCGAAAATATACCAAGAAGACATTTGCCCGCAGTCTTCATTGCCGCAGTGTCCATTGGGCTGATTCTTATATTGGTTTTCCAAAATGTCATAGACCAATTCCTGGGTTTTTGATGGTCGACCTACATGGTTGTAGAGATAAGCGACATGGTGGCTCGGTTCGTTCCCATGAGCATATTGTCCAATCATTCCGGTACTAAATATGGGCAATTTATCTCCAGGTTCTGGCGCATAACTAAACATGGAATCCAGTTTTTGGGTGAATCGTTCTTGGCCTCCAGTTTTTGAGATGAGTCCCTTTATATCATGTGGGACAAACCAATAGTATTGCCATGCATTGCTCTCGCAGAAATAGGGCGTATATTCCTTTGGAATAAAAGGTTCGATAAAGTTTCCAGTGACATCTTTAGGTTGGAACCAAGTACTTTGCGTATTGTAAACGTTTTTCCAATTGGCCGAGCTTTTCAAGAAATACTCGTAATCTTCTTGAAAACCCAAATCCTTGGCGAACATGGCAATGCACCAATCATCATAGGCATATTCCATGGTTTTGGAGACGGACCAGTTTTCATGATGTTCATCCACTGGAATAAAACCTTTTTCCTTGTAAACCTCAATTTCACGGTCATTCATCATCGCTGCTGCTTTACACGCCTCGTATGCCAAGCTTGCATCAAAGTCGAAGCCTTTAAAATAAGCATCCACAATTACAGGTACGGCGTGATAGCCAATCATCATGTGGGTCTCGCTACCCTGCATGGACCAAACCGGCAAAACCCTAGTTTCTTGATAGTGTGCCAGAAGGGATTTTACCATATCCGGAACCCGATCCTGCTGAATCAGTGTATATAAAGGATGAGCGGCTCGAAACGTATCCCACAGCGAAAAGGTGTCAAATCGGTGAAATCCATCTGCTTTGGCAATGGAATCTTGTCCTTCTCGCAACTTTCCTTCCGTATCATTGGCAGCTTTGTACTCGCCATTGCTATCGCTATACAAGGTAGGTGCCAACATGGACTGGTATAGCATGGTGTAAAAAACCGTTTTTTGGTCCACATTTTCGGAGGTGATTTTGATTTTTTCCAGTTCCTTTTCCCAGCGGGTATTTGCTTGTGCTCGAAGGGTATCAAAATCTTCAGCAGCTTCCATATCGATTGCTTTTCCCGCAGCTTCTGAACTGACAGAGGACAATCCAGTCTTTATGGTAATTTGTTCTCCATCATGGGTAGCGTAATCCAAAACAACTTTTGAATTCCGCTCGGTATTGTCAAGGGTATGGGACGTAAAAGGTTTGGAGAATCGCATTTCAAAGAACACTTTTTGATTCCTGGCCCATCCTGTAGAAAAACGATAGCCTTGCAGGGTGGAATCATTTACTACCTGTAGATGCGTATTCGTTGGAGCATCCCAATTCAGGGCATAGCCCAAATCGATATGGATTTTCGAATGTGCATCTTGGGGAAACGTGTACCGATGTACCCCAACTCGTTCCGTGGCAGTCATTTCAGCTTTAACGCCGTAATCCAATAAATCCACCCAATAATATCCCGGCGATGCCCCTTCATTATCGTGACTGAAATGAGAGAAGGGCTTATAATTATTTGCTTCGATTTTACGGTCAAACCTACTATTCGTTGGCATCACCAAAATATCATACAAATCTCCTGCACCTGTACCGGTGAGATGCATATGTGAGAAACCGGTAATTATGGAATCTTGATAAAAGTACCCTGCAATTCTATCCCAACCTGGAATTCCAATATCAGGACTCAATTGAACCATTCCGAAAGGAACGGTCGCGCCGGGGTAGGTGTTTCCAGGACCATCTGTGCCAATAAAAGGATTCACGTACTGCACTAAAGAGATATCCGCTACGGTTTCCTTGTTTTGGTCGACGCATCCTAGCGTCAAAATCCAGACTCCCAGATACCATCCCAAATGCTTCATGGCTGAAATGCTTCGCTTTTTGCTTTAATCACTTGTAATTGTTCTTCCGTTATGGCAGGGCCATCGAAAAAGGAAACACCTTTCGCACCATTATCATGAGCCAATTGGATGGCAGTTTTTAAGTCTTCGGCAGACATTTCAGGAACATATAATCCTGTGTGCAATTCTACATCTTTAGCCTGTAAGTCAGTGACACCCTGCTTTGTGGCATAGCCCACCCAATAGACTTCTTCTTCGTAGAAATTATTATATTTCATAGGTAGCACATCTTCAATATCCCTTTTATCCCATCGTTGACGCACCATATGGTCTGCCATTTCAGGATATGGAAAAACCGCTGCGGTAAGGTATTTTCCCTTTTCATGAACTACTTTATACGCTTCATTCACCAAACTTCGGATTTCGTTGAGCCTGAAGTTCTTCCATTCCATATCAATGGCGGGGTTTTCCATTTCCCTTGGGTTTTTTTGGTGTATTTGCATGAATTTTTCCACGGCAGCATCTGAGTAATCAAAATCAAAATCAGGAAGCTCCGTTTCTTGCTTTAGGTTGTATTTGGGTAACAATCCAATGGGCAGATACACATCAGGATATCGGATATAATCGAGATGTACCGAGCTTATCTCTTGTACTTCGGCTAAGCCCGCAACCAAACTCAAAATATGTTTCCGCGCGTCAGGATGGCTTGGCGATAACCACTGATAATAGTCCACATAAGGACGGTCGTCAAAACAAGATTTACCGCTTCTACTCACTTGGTACCAATCTGGATGCTGCAAAGCAATCTTATCTCCCGGACGATTCACAGTAAACATCCAAGCGTGTACTTCGAGACCTGCTTTTAGGGCAATTGGGCTTAACCTGGCAAGCAATTCTGGGTCCGCTTCGGTATTAATGAGGACAGCAGTGATACCGTGTGCATGATATTTTTCAAATTCCTCTTTATAGGAGGAGTCTGTTCGAGAAGCATCAGCGGTTATCCAGGTCCAAAATTTGAAGGTTTCTTTTACGGTTTCCACTACTTCCTCCGATAAAATGGCTTCTTGTTTTTCTTTGCAGGATGCAAGCACAAGTATCACCATTAAGGGGATAAAAAGTCTATTCATTTTCATAACGCTGAAATTTTCCGTCGGTTTGTATGGTTAGGGTCTTTTGGGTGAAAGGACTTTTGGCAGAAAGCATAAATCCTCTTGAATACTTTTCAAGATTGGGAACAATGGTTGCACCATGGATTGTTCTAGTCTCACCTTTATTCAATTTGATAGGTGCACCGTCTTTCCAAACGGGAAGCAGCTCCCGGTAGAGGTCATATAAATATCTTTTTATGGCATCATCTTTCGGAGCTTCAAAAGCTATCCCTTTTGTGCCTGGGGACTTATCCGAGAAATACACATACCCCCATTTTTCGGGTTCGTGCATGTTGATGACGCCTTGAGGAGACCAAACCCAGTTGTACTCATGTGCATACTGCCCCGTTTTGGCATCTTTTTTTCTGAAGTACTTTCCTCCTACCAAATCAAAATCCCAATTGACTCTAGAGAAATTGATTCGCCAAAAATCATTTATGGGAAGAATCGTTTCACGCCCTGGGTCGCTATAAAACGACCATGGAATGGCTATCTCCAACGTCCAACCTTTATCCATATCAGAAGAGTTATTTAAGGTTCCGTTTACTTGCACAGCGGATTTTAACCCAACAAAATCCCAATCCCCCAAGACTTTACCATTATTCCTATACGGTTTGGACAAATAGAGGTCCCAAACGGTGTTCAACGCATTCATTTCATACTCATAGTAGTCATGGGTATCTCCGTCAGGGTCTATAAAAATCTCGAAGTCGTTGTTATAGAAAATGATGGTGTCTTTTTCTTTTAGGTTCCCCCAAACATGAGGTTCCTCCAATTCAGCAAAAAAGTAGATGTTGGTATCATCCCACAACATTTTCATGCGTGTTTTGTACTTAGGAATTACTACCCCCTCAATATCAATGAAAGAGTCTGACCAAGGTGTATTCTTCCAAGAAGCCTCTTCAGCCTCACCATCGATAACCATGGTATCTCCAGTTTTGAAGGCGATGTAAGTTTTGGGAGACTCTTGGGCAACAAGGAACATAGAGCCCAAATACAGTAAAAAAAGTATCAGGCTTATCCACTTTTTGGGTTTACCGCTGTCCTCCATTCTCCTGCTATAAAGAATTCGCTTTAATGTATGCTACAATCTCAGAAATATGCCCGAAAGCCACACCCACGACCGTATCCGCCGCACCATAATAGATGGCGATTTTATCTGCTTCAATCGACTGTAGCGAAGCACAAGGAAACACCACATTGGGCACATCCCCCACACATTCGTAAGTAGTCTGTGGAGAAAGCAAATACGGTTGGGTTCTGTATTTCACCACATCAGGTTGTTCTTTGTCTAAAATAGCGGCACCCATGGAGTACCGAAACCCATTGCAGGTATTGATAACCCCATGATAGAACATCAACCAACCTTCGTCAACCAAAAAAGGTACCGTTCCAGCACCTATTTTAGTGCATTGCCATGCACTTTCCTCAAACGGGGTGGTTTTCATGACGCAGCGGTGCTCGCCCCAATACTTCATATCAGGACTGTAACTTATGTAGATATCCCCGAAAGGTGTGTGTCCATTGTCACTGGGTCTGCTAAGCATGGCGTACTTCCCATCAATCTTTTCAGGGAACAGCACTCCGTTTCGATTGAAGGGAAGGAAGGCATTCTCGCACTGAAAGAACTCTTTGAAATCAAACGTGTACCCAATTCCAATTGTTGGACCATGATAACCATTGCACCAAGTAATCCAATAGCGGTCTTCTATAAAGGTGACCCTAGGGTCATATTTGTAAGCTGACTCAAGCATGCTGGTATTGCCTTCTTTGAATGTTATGGGTTCTGGATTGATTTCCCAATCCATACCATTTGGGCTAAAGCCAGCGAAAATATTCATTTGCACTGCTTTGTTATCGCACCGAAATACACCTGCATAGCCCTCTTCAAAAGGTACCACTGCACTATTGAAAATACTATTTGATGTTGGTATCGCGTTCCTCTGAATGATTGGGTTTTCGGTATACCGCCACAATACATCCGTATTACCTTCTGGGCGCTCTTGCCATGGCATTTGAATCACCTTTTTATCAATTTGACCCTGCATTTATCGCTGTTAATTCTTTAGTTTCCGTACCCGGTCCAACCAGGTGAATTTTAATATCACTGAAGTTATCACAAATACCACAAGCGCCATAACGGTTTTTGGGTAATCCCGAATTACCAAATAAATCGGAAGTACTATCATACTGGACTGCCAGATGATGCCAATGCCACAATTCATCATATCCCACCAGAAGTCGTTGTTTTTTTGAAAGGAAGCATCCTCAGCTTTGATTTCCTCAAGTATCGGTTTCCACCAACCCCAAGGCCGTACATTTTTGTAGAAAGACCTCAGCACTTCCCTATTTGTGGGAAAGGTTAAATAGGTCCCTAGAAAAGAGCCCAATAATGAAAAACCGAAAATGATGGGAAAAAAGTAAAAAGCAGGCATATGTGCCATATCATATAGCCAAGTGCCTTCAACACAGTTTCCTTTGTTTTGGTCAAGTATGAACTGTAGGGTTGCTACGACCAAACCTGCCAACATACCCCAGAAATAACCCCATCCATTAAATCGCCACCATACCCATTTCAACACGTTCGCAGCAATGTAACCACCAAAAAGGGAAGTGCTAATCCAAAGGGTCAATGAATTGATGGACTCGGCAAAGAAGCCCATCAAAACCCCAAAAAACACTACGAGAAAGGAGGCTATATAACTTACCTTAATGTAATGTTTGCTAGGGGCATGTGGTTTGAAATATTTCTTGTAAATATCATTCACAATATAGGCTGGAGCCGAATTCACAAAAGCAGAGAAAGTAGACATAAAGGCAGCAAGCAAGCCCGCAAGCAAAAGGCCTTTGATGCCTACTGGAATATGATTGTTGATGATTTTGGGCAGAATTACTTCTAAATGATCGTTCGTTAGTCCTTGAACATCGGCCATTTCCGGAGCTAAGACCACCAAGGCGATTACAACGATTCCCGCAATTAACAAATATCTGGGAATGTACAACACTACGTTGGTAAATCCGCTCATATAGGCGGCTTCCTTGGTATCTCGAGTGGAAAGAATACGTTGAAAATCATAGCTTGGTACAGGTCCTGCGATGCTGGCGAAAAAACCTTTGAATAGGGACATTCCAACAAAAGCACCAAACATTTTATAGCCTTGGGTATCAATCAAATCATTAAATGCTTGATACTTTTCACTCCAGTGTGGGCTCAATTCGTTCGCAAAAAAGATATTACGCCATTCTGCAGAAATCACCGCGTTTATTTCGACATCGGAAATGGCAAAAAACGTGTATCCTGCTATGAGAACCCCGCCGATTACCATAATGATATATTGCAACACTTCGGTTGCTACCACAGAGAACATGCCTCCTTTTACGGTGTAAATCGTGGTAAGGAAAATAATAATCAAAGCATAGGACTGTTCCGAAGTAAAAAGAAGCGACCCTCCAATTTCCAAGGGAATATCCCATGGTAGAATAATTGCCAAAAATTTGCCGGCCCCTTCAAAAAAGTAGGAAATAAAAGCAAGGGCTGAAGCTACTGCAAAGATGGCTATAATGCTATGTGAAGCGCGACCTGCCTTGTCATCGCCAAACCGAGTCAATATCCATTCCGAGCCAGTCATGATATTGGAACGCCGAATCCAAACGGCCAAAAACATCATGACAAAAACCTGATTGAACACGGGCCAGGTCCACATGTGCAAAAAGCTCTTCGTCCCATACAGGAACAACATGCCAACCATCCAAGCGGTTCCGGATACATCATATTGCCCAGAACCATTACTCAAACCCAAAAAATACCACTTGATATGCTTCCCGCCCAGAAAGTATGAATTAAGGTCTTTTGATGCCTTTTTGGACACCCAAATACCAATAAACAGAGTCAATAAGATGTAAACCCCTATTATCGAAATGTCTATTACATCCATAAATGCTTGCTGGCCCTAGTTAAAGGCCCCAATTTTTATTTGGTTCTGCACCCATTTCAAACTCCAATGTTCCCCCTGCCATTAACTCTTCGTGGGTAATAAAGGTGCGCTGCAACGGTTTGCCATTTAACCGTACGGACTGAATGTATTTGTTGATTGATGAAGTATTCGGTGCTTTAATCGTGAAGTGCTCTGTTTCTGACACAGCGATACTAGCTTTTTCAAAAATGGGGCTCCCCAACTCATATTGTTTGGAGGCGGGGTTCATAGGATAAAAACCCAATGAACTGAAAACATACCAAGCCGACATTTGGCCACAGTCCTCATTACCGCTCAAACCATCAGGTTGTGTGCTATATTGGGTGTTCAAAATTTCACGAACCCAGTGTTGTGTTTTCCAAGGTTTTTTGGCCTTGTTGAACATATAAGCAATATGGTGACTGGGTTCATTCCCATGGGCATATTGCCCAATCAGACCGGATATATCCACAGAAACGTTGTCTCCTTTGATTTCCGAAGTCTCGGTAAAAAGTTGTTCCAATTTTTGGGTAAATGCTTCGTCCCCTCCATGCAACTTGACAAAATTGGGCACGTCGTGCAGTACAAACCAACTGTGTTGCCAAGCATTGCCTTCTGTGTAATCGGTATGTTCACGATGACTTGAATATTTGGGGTCAAAAGGTTCATTCCAGCTTTTTTCATCTTCGGATTTACCTCGCATGAATCCCGTTTCGGCATCAAAAAGATATTGGTACGCTTCTGACCGTTTCATAAAGTGAGCGTAATCCTCATCCTTGCCCATGGATTTGGCCATTTGGGCCACGCACCAATCATTGTAGGCAAATTCTAGGGTGATGGTCACGGATTCGTCCAACTTGGTGTAGGGAATAAATCCATATTCCTTGTAGGGTTCCAGACCCCTCAAGTCTCCCATCATAGTAGCTTTTATTGCTTCATATGCTTTTTCCGCATCGTAACCGCGAATTCCTTTTACATAGGCTTCAGCAATAACGGAAACGCCATGGTTCCCTGTCATGGTGTTGGTTTCATTACCATATAACGTCCATACCGGCAACCTTCCTTGTTCATCGTAATAAGCCAACATGGACGAAATCATATCGTTGACACGCTCGGGTTCTAGAATGTTGAGCAATGGATTTTCCGCTCGGAAGGTATCCCAGAGGGAAAGCGTTGAGTAGACATCTCCATCTTTTTGGGTACCAATACTATCGTTTTGAAGCCTGAACTGTCCGTTGACGTCACTAAAAAGTACCGGAGCGAGTTGAGTGTGATAAAGCGCTGTGTAGAAAATAGTTTTTAGAGAATCCAAAGGGGTTTCCACTTGAATTTTGGACAAGATGGTATTCCAATCCTCCTCCGCCTCTTTTTTTGCGCTATCAAAACTCTTTTCGTTTCCGTAAGTAGCCAAATTTTCTTTGGCATTGGCGATACTTACTGAAGACACTGCCACTTTGACCTCAACACTATCCGTATTTGAAGGAAAGAAAAATTGCCCTCCGGTCTTTATCCCGTCTACGGATTTGACTGAATTCTCTACTTGACCATCCTTGACCAAGACCGTATTTTCTATGGGTACCGAAGTGGTAATCGCGAAGAATACCTTTTGGTTTCTAGCCCACCCGGTGCTATGACGGTAGCCCACAAGCAAATTGGCATTCTCCAGGGTAAGTCCACTTTCCACTGGAGCGTCCCAATTCACAGCATATCCCAAATCTAATATGAAAGAGGGTTGCTGTTTTTTGCTATAGGTATACCTGTGAAAGGCAACGTGCGAATTTGAAGAAAGCTCAACGGAAACCTCAGGATCTTCCAAATCTACGCTGTAGTATCCCGGCTTTGCCTGTTCCTTGGTATGGGAAAAGGACGAAGTGTACGGTAAACTATCTCTTGATTTACCAAAGTGTAGCAGGTTTATTTGGGTATTTGTCGGCATTAGCAAGATATCTGCTAAATCCCCAATACCAGTCCCGCTCAAATGGAGTTGTCCAAAACCGGAAATAACGGAATCCGTTATGTGATATCCGGAGCACCAATCCCAACCTACTGTGCCATTATCGGGACTTGGTTGCACCATTCCAAAAGGAACGGTGGCTCCTGGAAAAGTATGCCCATGTCCTCCTGTTCCAATAAATGGGTCGACATATTCCGTAAGCTTTTTTGGAACTTCAGTTTGTTCTTTTTCTTCACAAGATGTACTCACTACCAAAAGTGCGAAGCATATGGGAAAAAAGGGTTTTGTCATTATGTGGTTTGGCTTGTAATGGTTGTTTCGTTTAACTTCCTGACATCATTTTTGACTTGAAAAGGTTCAAAAACTGCACGTAAAAAAGCGTTTTTGAGGTGAAAACGCCTTGTTATAAATATTAATAATTATAGCCTTGATCAGAATAAACTTAGACCAACAACCAAGCCCAAAAGCTGAACAACACAAAAATGGACCAAAGAAAATCTAGGCAAAACCCATGTATATCAACGATAGATTAAATGAGCTTTTAGAAACAAAAAACACGGATAAGTACAGAATCACCTACAAACACCATGTGATTTTTTGGAGTATTTATTTTGTTTTCAACACCTTACGCTGGGGTAGTGTACATGATGACCTTTTGTACTCGTTCAAAACCAATCTAATAGGGTTTCCGATTCATATGGCTTTGGCCTATTTGAACATTTATGTGCTAATGCCCAAGTTCGTATATACCCGAAAATACGTGACCTACGCGCTTTTGGTCATGCTTGCTCTTTTTGTTACGCTATTTACCAAGTATAATCTCACCTATTATTTGGTCAGTACCAATGTGATGCCCGAAGGTCCTGAGTATACGGATAGCATTACCCTAAACTACGCAGTACAAATGATGCTGGGAGAATTATACGTTGCTGCTTTTGTAACCTGTATTAAAGTGACGAACGACTGGCTTAGGGAAAATAGTAAGCTTCACGACCTTGAAAAAAGACAGTTGACCACCGAACTAAAGTTTTTACGGTCGCAAGTATCACCTCATTTCTTCTTCAATACATTGAACAATATTTATTCGCTTACGCTTGAAAAATCAAATAAGGCGCCTGAGGTCATTTTAAAACTGTCTGAACTTATGCGGTATTTGCTCTACGCTACGCGCAAACGCAAGCAAGACTTAAAGAGCGAAATCGATTGTATCCAAAATTATATAGATTTGGAACGGATTCGATTCAACGATTCCTTAGAAATCAATATCGGGGTTACCGGTGATTTGGAGAATAAGAGCATTGCACCTATGCTATTGGTACCGCTTATTGAAAATTGTTTCAAACACGGTGCCAGCAAAAACATTGGCGACATGCACATCAACTTGGACATCAACGTTGAGCAAGATTTTTTGTATTTTAAAATATGTAATACCATCCCTGCCAATATGGAAAACAACAAGGTGGCGACCCGTGGTGGCGGAATCGGCCTCTCAAACGTAAAAAAACGTTTGGAACTTGGCTACCGCCCCGAAGATTACAAGCTTTCCATATATGAGAAAGAACAAATGTTTCATGTGGACTTAGAACTAAAAGTATGACTCCCCTTCGCGTAATTATTGTAGATGATGAGCCTTTGGCCGTAAACGTGATTAAGAATTACGTAGCACAGGTAAGCCAACTGGAATTGCTTCAAACCTTTTCGAACGCTATCGCAGCAGCAGATTTTCTTAAAGACCATGAAGTAGATATCATTTTCTTGGATATTAATATGCCCATTTTGGATGGCCTAGGTTTTTTGGAATCTATGTCGGTGGCACCTATGATTATTATTACCACGGCCCATGAGGAATATGCTTTGAAGAGCTTTGAGCTTGAGGTGATGGACTAGTTGGGCAAACCCATTCCCTTTCCGCGTTTTTTAAAGGCCGTGAATCGTATCATAGCACTCAAACAACCTGTAGCAAGCAAGAGCCAGGGAGCAGGTGACAAACCCAGTATTTTTGTTAAGGTCGATAAGAAAAAACTACAAAAAATCTACATTGACGAAATTGTAGTTATCGAAAGCCTCAAAGACTACATCCGCATCAAAACTACCTCCGGAAAATACATTATCCACAAAACACTTGGAAGCTTTACAGAGGAATTGCCGGCGGATAAATTTATTCGCATCCATCGCTCGTACACTATCGCTATTGACAAGGTACAAGCCGTTGAGGGCAACTGTTTGGAAATTGATGGTATTCGCTACACGATTGGAAGAAGCTACATCAATCATGTAAAAAGTCGCATCATAAATGACGCGATTACCTGATTTCCATGTATTAAGGCGTTAAACCTTCACAAAACAGCCGCATTGGTCTTTCGAGGCTAGTTGTTAGTCGATTTTTCTATTGAGCACAATTTCCCTTTTTTTAACTTAGGGGATATTGGAACGATTGCTATGTTTTTTCCCTTACAAATGAAGTTAAGAAAGAAACCCACTTTATGGGTGTCCGTACTTTTGACCTTGATGGTCCTAAGTTGCAAAGACAAAGCCTCGGAGTACACCGAAATTGGTGACGAACTTGCTTTACAACAGCTTCCCGATAGCGTGGACTATTCCTTTCATATCAAGCCCATCCTTTCAGACCGATGTTTTGCCTGCCATGGACCAGATAAAAATGCAATTGAAGCAGGCTTGTCCCTGAATTCCGCTGAAGATGCCTATGCTCCTTTAGGAGAGAACAAAGACCGGCATGGCATTGTTCCTGGAGATGTGGAAAACAGTGAAATCCTAAAACGAATCTTTACGGAAGATAATGGCATTTTGATGCCACCTCCTGAATCCAATTTGGTGCTTTCCGAATACGAAAAGGCATTATTGAAAAAGTGGGTAGCTCAAGGCGCCCAATACAAAACGCATTGGGCCTTTATTCCCCCTCAACCACAGGCCGCACCTAATATCGCCAATGACGATTGGAGCCAAAACGAAATCGATAAGTTCATTCTAAAAAAAATGGAGGAGAAGGGGTATCATCCCTCTAAAAAAGCCACCAAAGCCCAGCTATTGCGACGTACTTTTTTTAGTCTTACAGGGTTACCTCCCTCTGTGGCGCAAATTGACCGATTTATGAATGATACTTCCACCAATGCTTTTGAAAAGGTGGTGGATTCCCTGCTTAACACAGTGGGGTATGCAGAATATATGGCAGCAGACTGGATGGATGTCGCCCGTTATGCTGACACCCATGGCTATCAAGATGATTTTGAGCGTACAATGTGGCCATGGCGGGATTGGGTCATTCATGCCTTCGACAAAAACATGCCATACGACCAGTTCATTACCTATCAACTTGCCGGAGATTTAATTCCAAATCCTACTAAAGTATCCATATTGGCCACAGGGTTCAATCGGAACCATAAAATTACTGCCGTTGGTTGCGGTAATCCCGGAGAATATCGGATTGAGTACGTAGAAGACCGCACCAATACATTTGGGACAGCATTTCTAGGCATGACTATGGAATGTGCCCGTTGTCACGATCATAAATACGACCCGCTAAGTCAAAAAGAGCATTTTCAACTGTTTAGTTTTTTCAATAGCATCGACGAGAACGGATTGATGGCGAACGCTGGTGAAATTCCAAAGCCGTATATGACCATCACCAAAGATGAATCTGAAAAAATACTCGATTTCATTAATATGAACCGGGTTGAAAGCAAGGATTTAGCCGTTATGGTCATGGAAGAAATGCCAAAACCTAGAGAAACCTTCATTCTCAATCGAGGGGTTTACGACCAGCCTACCGATTTGGTCTCTCCGGCAACTCCAGAAGCCATTTTGCCCTTTCCAAAGGAATTACCACAGAACCGATTGGGCTTGGCCCGATGGCTGTTTCAGAAAGACCATCCGCTAACAGCAAGAGTAGCTGTCAACAGGCTTTGGCAAAGAATATTCGGAAAAGGGTTAGTGGAAAGTTCGGATGATTTCGGCAACCAAGGTGCATTACCTTCCCACCCAGAGCTTTTAGATTATATGGCCCTCAAATTCATGAACGAAGGCTGGGATATTAAAGACATTACCAAATTCATGGTGCTCTCGGCAACCTTTCAACAAAGCAGTGCTATTTCGCCAGAAATGCAAGAAGCTGACCCAGAGAACACTTTCTTGGCACGAGCGACTCGCATTCGCCTGAGTGCTGAGATGATTCGTGATCAAGCCTTGCAAGTCAGTGGTCTGTTGAATGAAGAAGTTGGTGGGCCCAGCGTAAAACCATATCAACCCGAAGGCATTTGGGAAGAAACAACTGGAGGCGGTGGCGGAACTACGGCAACCTATGTGCAAAGTACAGGGAAAGATTTGTATCGAAAAAGCCTCTATACTTTTTGGAAACGGACCGTTCCACCGCCTAGTATGATGACTTTCGATGCGGCTTCGCGCGATTTGTGCACGGTAAAGCGGCAAGAAACCAATACGCCTTTACAAGCGCTCGTACTTTTGAACGACCCGCAATTGATTGAAGCAGCACGAGCCTTAGCTGACAAATCCGTGCAAAGCGTGGGCAAAAACAGTGACGCACAAATGCGATACATTTTTCAAAGTGCTACCTCCAGACCACCAACCAATGAGGAACTGGAAGTACTGCAATTGTTCTATCGAGATGCCTACGCCAAAACAGAAACCGGTGAATTCGTTCCAGAAGAATATTTGACAATAGGCGAATACGAAGCTACCGCAAAGATTGAGGCAGCCTCTTTAGCGGCATTGGCCTTAACCGCACATACCATTTTAAACTTAGACGAAACAATTACTAAAGGATAAGGATTATGGGGGAAAAGAAAATATTGCTGGACAATGCCGTAAATCTGAATAGAAGAGCATTTTTGGGAAAATCAGCCCTTGGTGTCGGTGGATTGGCCTTAGGATCCCTTTTGGGCTGTAACTTTTATCGAAAAGAAGGTGAACTTGTCGTAAAAGAAAACAACGCGATGGGCATTAAAGGTATTCTGAATGCCCCCCATCATTCCGCCAAAGTAAAACGGGTTATCTATTTGTTCCAAAGTGGTGGCCCATCCCAATTGGAACTTTTCGATTACAAACCGCTGTTGAATGAACGAAGGGGTGAAGATTTGCCAGAATCCATCCGTAACGGACAGCGTTTGACTGGAATGACGTCTGGTCAAGATAAGTTTCCATTGGTAGGTTCCAACTTTGGATGGAAACAGTACGGCAAAAATGGCACTTGGATTAGTGATTTGCTACCCTACATGGGCAAAATGGTCGATGACATTTGTATCATCAAATCAATGTACACCGAAGCCATTAATCACGACCCAGCAGTAACTTTCTTTCAAACCGGTTCCCAACAACCCGGTCGACCCAGTATTGGTTCGTGGCTGAGTTATGGTTTGGGGAGCGAAAATGAAAACCTTCCAGCATTCACTGTTTTGTTATCCAGAGGGTCAGGGCGACCTAACGGACAACCCTTGTATACCCGCCTTTGGGGTAATGGTTTTTTGCATTCGCTGCACCAAGGTGTTCAGTTTAGAGCGGCAAAAGACCCTGTATTATATCTAAATGACCCAAAAGGCGTTTCCAAAGAAACCAAACGCACCATTCTCGATAATCTCGCGGCACTCAACGAAAAGCAGTACAAGGAGTTTGGTGATGAAGAAATACAAAGTCGTATCGCCCAATATGAAATGGCCTATCGCATGCAAACCTCGGTCCCTGAAGTAATGGATACCGAAAAAGAGCCAGATTACATTTATAAAATGTACGGTTCCGATGCGAAAATTCCGGGCACTTACGCAGCAAATTGCTTGCTTGCACGAAGACTTGCCGAACAAGACGTTCGCTTTATCCAATTATACCATATGGGCTGGGACCAGCACGACAACCTTCCTGCTGCCATAGAAAAACAAGCCAAAGATGTGGACCAAGCTTCTGCGGCCTTGGTTGCCGATTTGAAGCAACGCGGTATGTTAGAGGATACTTTGGTGATTTGGGGTGGCGAATTTGGTAGAACAAACTATTCCCAAGGTCTTTTGACCGATACCAACTACGGAAGGGACCATCACCCAAGATGCTTCACCATGTGGTTGGCTGGTGGAGGTGTAAAACCCGGTATCGTTTATGGTGAAACCGATGATTTCGGATACAATATTGTCGACAAACCCGTCCATGTGCACGATTTCCAAGCTACATTATTGCACTTATTGGGTATTGACCATGAACGCCTTACCTATAAATATCAAGGGCGAAGGTTTAGGCTTACCGATGATGAAGGACATTTGGAAAAGGATATCTAGGAAAGATAGCACGCCGCAATATTAAAAAGAAAACAGGCTTGGCCACTGCGGGACTTTTCAGTTTGGGAAGTACTACTGCTTTGTCACATGATTACTTCAAAGATGCCATCATCGGTCATGGTAGTCACCGCTATAAAATCGATATGGCTTGGGGAGAATTGAATCGAAAACAATTTCCCGTGAAAGATTGCCATGAGATGGTACAGGACGCGAAGGGTAGAATCATTTTATTGACCAACCATACCCAAAACAATGTCCTTATCTATGATAAATCCGGAAAATTGTTAGATGCTTGGGGTAAAGAATATCCTGGCGCTCATGGGTTGACCCTACATGACGAAAATGGGGAAGAATTTTTATACATCGCCGATAATGATAGGCATGAAGTCATAAAAACCACTTTGGAGGGGAAAGTGGTTCAAATATTTCCATATCCCAAAGAAACAGGCAAGTACGAAAACAAAGAAGCATATATTCCAACCGAAACCGCTATTGCTAGCAACGGGGACCTGTATGTCTCAGATGGGTACGGGTCCCAGTACATTATCCATTACGATAGCCAAGGAAATCTCAAGAATATTTTTGGGGGACAAGGTGACGAACCCCATTTGTTCCATAATGCGCATGGAATTTGCATAGACGACCGAGACCCTAAAAATGTGGTGGTATTAATTACCGCAAGACAACAAAACAAGTTGAAGCGCTTTACCTTGGAAGGTGACTATATCGATTCGATAGATTTACCCGGCGCTTACATTTGTCGCCCTGTAATTCACAACAAACATATCTACCTAGCGACTATCTGGTCTGGTGATGGTTCAGAAGGAACCGGTTTTATTTCGATTTTGGATGAAAACAATACACTGGTTTCGGCGCCAGGCGGCAGTACCCCTAAATATGAAAATGAAACCTTACGTCCAATGCATCAAACTTTAAGGGTTTTTCGTCATCCACATGATGTTTGCGTGGACGAGGATGAAAATCTATATGTGGCCCAATGGAATTCATGGGGTACTTATCCCATAAAACTATATCGCGTCTGATGGCATATCGAAAAAACATAGGTGTAGCATTCTTTTGGTGCGTCATTTTCATGTGCTTAGGCACAAGGGTTACTAGTCAATCCAAACAGGTAACCTATTTGACGAATTCCAGTTTAAAATTGGCCGCACCCATCATTCAAGTAGACTCGTTGCTTTTTAAAAATTCCGCCTTGGCGAAAGTACTTTTGAGGCAAGATGGTGCCGAGTTGCGTTATACCTTGGATGGAAGTGAGGTTTCAGTGGGTTCTCCAATCTATGAGTCTCCTCTAGAACTGGATAAAACCACTCAACTACGGGCTAAAGCGTTCCATCCAGATTATCAACCTAGTGAAACCATATCGCTAACGACTAGGCAAATCCAAAAGGATTTGAGAACGGCAGAAATACAAATACAACCTAAGCCTAGTGAAACCTATAGTGCCTCTGGTGCGAAGACATTAATTGACGGCCAAAAGGGTAGTCCTAACTTTAGGCAGGGAAATTTTTGGCTGGGATTTCAGGCATCGAAGATATCTGTTGCTTTGAACTTTGAACAGCCGAAGGAAATCAAAAAGGTGGTTGTGAGCGTATTGAACGACCAAGACTCATGGATTTTCCTTCCGCAAAAACTTATGGTATCGGCTTCAGGAAAAACTTTAGGTAGTGTTACGCTTGATGGCTGTCATGAAAAGCAGACGAAACATGGCGATTTTTTGGAAATTGCAATTATCCCAGATGCTTATTCTGAACTAACCTTGAAAATTGCACCTATGGAGGGCATTCCGGAATGGCATGCTGGAAAAGGAACCACACCATGGACATTTATTGATGAAATTTTGATTGAATAAGACCTATGCAGTTTGGTAATCTACATCCCTTAATATTGCACTTGCCCATAGGCATCTTGGCGCTAGCCTTTTTGATGGAGCTTTTCTATCGCAAAAAACCTGCTCCAAAAGACAATGGCGCGATTTTGTTTGCATTGGGTATTAGCGTGGTATCCTCAATATTTGCAGCTGTTTCAGGGTGGTTGTTGAGTGAAAATGGAGGGTATGAAGAAGAACTTCTTTCCAAACACAAGTGGATTGCTATTGCCTTTACCCTAGGAACCATACTTCTGTTTTTCCTTAAAAAATCAACAAAAAAGTGGGCCGTAAAGGGCTATTTTCCATCGTTTATTTTGGTTTTGTTGCTACTTACCTTGACAGGACACTATGGAGGAAGTCTTACCCATGGCGAAGACTTTTTGTTCAAGAAGGCATATCAAGAAGTTGTTATCGAAGACATTGACGAAGCGTTGGTTTTCAATGATATTGTACAACCTATACTGGACCAAAAATGTGTGAGCTGCCATAACCAAGGGAAAGCGAAAGGGGATTTGTTGCTTACCTCCCAGAAAGAACTACTACTTGGTGGCACGTCAGGCTCTCTTTTGGACTCACTGGAAACCGAACAAAAGTCACTATTGATGCATCGCATCCATATGCCGCTTGAAGAAGAGGAGCATATGCCTCCCAAGGGAAAAGTACAATTAACCGCTGAAGAAATACTGCTTTTGGAGTGGTGGATGGAGAACAATAATTGTTTTGATTGCCTTGTGAAAACCCTTCCAACGGACAAACGATTGGAACCCATTTTAGCAGCCCTGGAAAAAGATACCTCCCCAAGGGCATTGATTGCCGAAGAAGTGGATGCCGTATCGGAGGATTTCCTTATCGGCCTGAACCAACAAAACATATCCGCACAAAAAATCTCGGAAGACTCTCCCCTACTTGCTATCAATTTCAAGCAACGGAAAGACCTGACCCAAGCAGATTTCGCACTACTTCAAGAATACAAGGAGAATATTGTAGAGTTGAACCTTGCCTTCACTAATTTCAATGACACCTTGATAACAGAGCTGAAAGCGTTTAAAAACCTGACCAAAGTACAACTCCAACATACCGGAGTAACCAATGCAGTGGGCGAATACCTGAGTAAGCTGTCTTATTTAGAGTCTCTAAATCTTATCGGAAATCCAATTGATGATAGTGGACTTACCGCATTGGAAGGACTCCAACACCTCAAAAAACTCTATGTGTGGCAAACCGATGTCACTGAAAAAGGTATTGCAAGTATACAAGCGCAGAGTGAACTCATTTTGGTACAAGAGCAAATTGCTGATAGCATTTTTGCTGCGAGTGCATTGACTCCACCGGTAATTCTGGCTGAAAATGAAGTATTCCAAGATTCCCTCAAAGTAAGTTTGGAACAACATTTTGAAGGGGCTCAATTGTTTTATGTGTTGCACGATTCCAAAAAGGATACGGTTCCAAAATCTTATTCCAAACCTTTTTACATCAAAGAATCCACACAAGTTACCGGCTACGCTACGCATGAATCTTGGGAACCGAGTGAACTTGTAAAAGCTGATTTTTTAAGAAGCAATGTAGCCGTCAAAAACGTCGCCCTAGCGCAACCCCCACATCAAAAATATGCCGCACAGGGCGGAAAAACCCTGATGGACTTAAAGAGAGGAACCACCAATTTTGTAGATGGCCAGTGGTTAGGATACGAAGGCAGGCATGTGACCGCCACCATCGAATTTAAAGAGAAAACAGAAGTATCCCGCGTTTCGGTGGGTAGCTTATCCATCCCGAACAGCTGGATTTTCTTCCCCGTGGGTTATACCGTTTGGGGGTCTTCGGATGGCACCAACTTCAATCGACTTAAACGGATTAAACTTCCAAAACCAGAACCTTCCATTTCTGTAGAAAAGCAGGTATATGCCATTGATTTTGAACCTGCCACGCTCAAAAAAATAAGGGTATTGGTCGAAAGTCCTTTGAAAAATCCGGAGTGGCATGCCGAACCAGGAGGAAATAGTTTCATTTTTTTGGATGAAATCGTTTTTGATTGACCACCACTTCCTCGTGATAGCTATTGAAGCGTGTTCCCCATTCTACTTTTTAAATCAATTCTGTAGCATCAGAGTGAATCGAATTCCAAGATGCTATGGAAAAAGCAAAATGAAATCAGCTTGATGTTCTTCTTTATGATTTGCTAAGCCTTAAAAGAAATGGGTTTCATATTTATACCACCAAAAGGAAAATAAACGCGATAAACCCATCATTTGGATATAATGAAAACGTAAATTAGGGGAGCATCTCTTTTTAGTTCGAAGAGAACCAAATAACAACAGAAAAAATCTAAGGAAATGAACATGTCAAAAGGCATTACCGTCCTTTTTTTACTCCTATTGTGCGGATGTAAAAACAACGAAGAGATATCGCATGATTCCAGCGCAAACCAAAACGTGGAAATTGCCTTTGCGTATCCCATGAATGAGGTGGAAATAGATGGGAATCCTGAAGATTGGTCCGATGACATGATTAAACATCCTATCGGGGTAGTTTTGGAAAACGAGATTGAAACCGAAGAGGATTTGGCAGCACAATTCAAGGTTGGTTTTTCCAAAGAAAGTAAGTCCATTTATTTGCTACTATCCGTAAAGGACGAGTCCCACCAAGTCGATTCAGAAAAAGGAGCGTTATCTGATGCACAAGACCAATGTCTCATGTATCTCGACAAATACCATGACGCCAAGGGTTCTGGCGTAAACGTATACTGCTTTAATGCTTTGTACCAAGAAATTGATGACGCTACTACGAACTGGGACCCAAGTGCAAGGAACCCAAACTGGGACAATATTTCGGTTGCTTCCCAAAGAATTGAAAATCAAACCTATTATGAAATCAAACTCACTTTCGAGGAAAACGTTCAAGAAGGGAAAGTCATTGGTTTGGATTTTATGATTTACGATAGCGATACCCAAGGAGAAGAAGAGCTAACAAGAGTCGCTTGGCAAAAAACCGAAGGCAAAGAAAAGGTCCCTTTCAAAATTGGGAGCATTGTTTTGGTTGACGACAAAGAACAATTAGGTATTGTTGAAGGTCAGGTGAAATGGAGTCAGGATTCCATTGGGCCACCACCAAAAAAAGTTAGGATTGCTTCTACCAAAACACCCTCATTATGGGTGAGGGAAGTTGTAGATTCCACTGGGAATTACACAGCAAAACTGCCTAAGGGTTCCTATAAGGTAACACCTGAATGGAATTTTTATATCCTGGATGAAGACCGTTTTAAACTTAATCCATCGGGCATTACAGTGGATGTTAAACCGGATACAAAAGTGAATGCAGCTCCGTTGGAATTGAGTATTGCAGAACCTCTGAATCTCATTAAAAGTGAAGGTTTATTACTAGAAAATCCGCATAACAAATATGAATTGGTTGACGCGTTTGTAGCTTCCTACATGGATTATTATGAAATACCAGGGGTTTCTTTGGGTCTAATCGAAAATGGTAAGTTAACATATCATAAAACCTACGGTGTTAAAAATGTATTCACGCAAGCAAGTGTGGAAAAAGAAACACTATTTGAGGCCGCATCCATTACCAAACCTGTGTTTGGCTTTGCGGTATGCCGACTAGCTGAAAGAGGGATTATTGATTTAGACCAACCCCTTTACACTTATTTACCGTTTGAAGAAATCGCTTATGACGAAAGGTATAAAAAGATAACAGCACGTCATGTTTTATCTCACCAAACTGGATTTCCCAACTGGAGGGATGGGGAAATGAAAATTGAATTTGAGCCGGGAACCCAATTTGGATACTCCGGAGAAGGGTTCGAATACCTCAAAAGGGTAATAGCAGAAATAACTGGGAAAGATGTGGTTCAAGTGCTGGAAGAAGAAGTTCTGAATCCATTAAATCTTCAGAATTTTTACTTTGAAAAAAACGATTACCTTTTTAAAGTTGTAGCAAATGGACATTTTAACAATCATGCCAATATGACCAACCTCCCTAATAAAGCAGGTATGGCGTGGAGCTTGCATACCGAGGCCAAATCGTTCTGTGACTTTGCCATTGCCGTTTTGGAAAGAAGAGGCTTATCCCGTAAAACATATGCCGATATGTTTCATCACCATACGGTCACCGACAAATACGAAGAAATGAATTCCGAGGACTGGAAGAGTTACTTTGGGCTAGGTTTGCAAATCGAAAAAACACCCTTCGGCAATACATTTGGTCATGGGGGAAACAACGGAGATTTTAAATGTGAGTTCAAAATATATGAAGAACTACAGAAAGGTTTTGTGATTTTCACCAACAGCAACACTGGTGGCGAGCTTGCGTACAAGGCCCTAGATCAATTCTTGATAACAGGCAAGGTAAATTTTAAACCCTAAGTCCTGAGTCATGCCCATGTCAAATGTTAATTTGGCAACCCGAGTTTCGAAAAAAGTGCCATCGGATTAGCCATTATGGAGTGCCATAAAACACTGATGTAACCTAAGCAGTTACATCAGTATTCAAAAAATCCTAAGAAATTCCATAATATTGATTTTCAGTAGCAGTTACTGAAAACTAGGATAACCTCCCTAACGCCATTATGCTTGTTCGCTTCATACTGTGTTTGCTTTTCATTCCGCTGATAACGTTTGGTCAGCTAAAGATGCCAGCTTTCGAAGAAGTATTGATTGAAAACGATGATGGTTTGAACTCTTGGTTGATGATTGAACAAATCCATCAAACTCAAGATGGCGCGTTTTGGTTCTTGATAAACGAAGGGGCCTATCGCTATTATGGCATCAGGGCGATTAATGTTTCCCGACACCTTTCCACGACATCTGAATATAGACTAAATGACCAGCAAGCGACTTGCTTCAAGTTTGATGCCGATGAAAACTTATGGCTTGGACGAAGAAAGGGACTTTTCAAAATCAGTTTAGCACAACAGAAAATTGAAAAGATAACTTTGGATGAGCCCTTGCGCTCCTTTAACCATCGTAACTACATCTTACAAATCGAGGAGCATAAAGACACCATGTACATTGGCACAGCTAATGGTTTGTATCTGGTTGACCGAAAAAGTGGGGTCAAACTCAAAAGCTATTTGACTAACGGCGAAGTTCCTGAAAGATATCGCGAAAGCACAAAATCAGTGAAATCCATCTATCCTAATCTTGAAAAAGACGTTATCTGGGCGGCATTGATGGATGGTCTGTATCGCATCCCCAAGAAAAGTGGCAAACCAAAAAGGTATACCATTCCTGAAAATTGGGCCGATTCGCTTTCGCATAATTTTTTTAAAACCCCCTTAGTAAAGGAGAGAATGTATTTCCCCTCCTGGGCGCTTGGTATTGTTGAATTTGATTTCGCTTCAAAAAAGTTCAAACACTATCCTACCTCCGAAGAATTTCCCAAAAGGCACGATTATAATACAATTCGAAGTGCTGTTTCATTGAATGACTCCATCGCCTTGATCAATGCTTCAAAAATTGGAAATGGCTTTTTCAACAGCAACTCAAAAGAATATACTTGGCTTCCCACTTTGGAAGAGATGAAACAAACCTGGGCGACCCATCTTTATGAGGATAATAATGGTTTTGTATGGAGTGTGCAAACGGGTAAGATTTTCAGAACTGTTGCACCAATCATTGAGGTTCCAAAAGCTCGAAACTCCAAATTGGATGTATCCGCAATTTTTGCCGACAACCGATTGGAGCGTATTCCTTCGCTATCCGGTTATGACAGTATCATTTTTAACGAATACCAAAAGAAAATTCGACTGGAATTCACCGTAACCAAACCTCATATCTACGATACCATTCTTTATGAATACAAGCTGGGAAATAATGCTTGGAAAACAATACAAAACAAGAACTTCTTAGACTTAGAACTAAGCATCGGGGCAAACCCTATTCATTTACGGGCCAAGTCGGATATGGAGAACATAATTGCAGAAAACCAATTTGATATAGACATTGTCGTACCCTTTTATAAAACCCCATAGTTTTTGGTTTTGGTTGGAATATCCCTTATTCTACTCACTTACCTTTTGGTGAACTACCGTAATAAAAAATCCATGGTGGAAAAGATGGAAGAACTCGATAGCATGAAATCCAGGTTTTTCAGCAATATCTCCCATGAGTTCAGAACGCCATTGACCATCATGGCCACACCCCTGCAGCGAAGGCTCAACCAAACCAACGTAGACCCAAAAGATAAAAGGGAGTTCGAACTCATCTTAAAAAGCAACCAACGCTTGACCCATTTGGTTGATCAATTGTTGGAGCTCTCAAAATTGGAATCGGGCAAGGCTACACTTCGCGTTTCAGAACTACAGGCAAATGCTTTTTTGAGTGCTTTGGCCGAACCATATCAATACCAAGCTGAGAATAAGGGTATTGATTTCGTATTCACCAACCATTTATCGCAGGAAAGTATTTGGTGTGATGGCGAGACTCTATCCAAAATCGTGTCCAATCTGCTCTCCAATGCCGTAAAATACACCCCTGAAGGGGGCGAGATACGATGTATCGCAAAGCAAACGAAGAACACTTTGCAGCTGCGGGTGGAAAACACAGGGGCAGTGCTTACCAAAGAAGAACGAAACCAAGTGTTCAATCGCTTTTACCAAACTCATGACAACAATATTGGAGCTGGTATAGGTTTAGCATTGGTTAAAGAGTTAGTAGAATTACATAGAGGTATAATCCATATCGATAAAAACCATAGTAATGGTACAGCCTTTGAACTTGGATTACCCATCGCCAAAACCCAATTTAAAGCTACAGAATTGGTGGATAATGTGTCCGTTCCAACACCATCGGCCGTTTCGGATGAAAGTGCTGTTGAATATGAGGTTCCAGATAAATCTGATAAACCACTGGCCCTTTTAGTTGAGGACAATGCTGACCTTCAAACGGTTTTGACGGAAAGCTTGAAAACGGATTATGAAATTGTAGTGGCCAAAAATGGAGAAGAAGGCTTGACAAAAGCCCTTTCTGAGATTCCTGACATCATCATCTCGGATATTATGATGCCTAAAAAAGATGGAGTAGAAATGACTCAGGAGCTAAAAACCAATGAACTCACCAGCCATGTTCCCATTATCTTGTTGACGGCCAAAGCTGGAGATGAAAATGAATTAAAAGGCATTCAAAGCGGAGCAGATGATTATATCACCAAACCGTTCAAAAATGTGCTTCTCAAATCCAAAATGGAGAATTTGCTCCAAATCCGGAATAAGATGCGTTCACGATACAGTCAAGAAGTCATCTTAAAACCAAAGGATATTGCCATAACCGCTCCGGATGAGCATTTACTTGAACGGATTCAATCCGTCTTGGATGATTATTTGGTGAAATCTTCATTTTCTACGGAAGACTTTGCCACTGCTTTGGGTTTTAGTCGCATGCAACTGCATCGAAAACTAAAAGCACTAACCGGACTTTCCGCCACGGAATTCATTCGGTCACAACGTTTAAAGCTGGCTGCTCAAATCCTTGAAAATTCTGATGTCAATGTATCTGAAGTTTGTTATCAAATTGGCTTCAACAACCTCTCCTATTTCGCCAAATGCTTTAAGGAAGCGTATGGCATAAGCCCATCACAGTATCCAAAAAAGGACTAAAAGCTACTGTTTACCATCGAAATGCAACAGATTACACAGCAGGTTACATAGCTGTTCAAGTCTGTTACAATATTGGCATACTTCAGTAAAATCACCCTTTACATTCGTAGAGATGTTTCAACAGCCGAAACGATACGATGGAAAAAAAAGAAACATCCTATAAAGGCATTGTAAAGCCGCTCCCCCAATTTAAAATCTATTTGAACGTCGACCACTTATCTGAAGGGGATTATATCCTGCATATCACCTATAAAGGAAAAACCATTGAAACACTACGCTTTAAAAAATGAAGTATTAATTAAAAGAATACAACCCATAGTGAACCATAAGTACATTGTAAGCCTCTTTCTTCTATTTGGGTTTTCGTCGGGAGCACAAAGTATCTCTAGGGCTGTTGTTGCCAATGCGGGTACCCAATTATCCTCAGAAAACATCCAACTTCATTTTACCCTTGGCGAACCCATCATAGGACTCATAAATAATGAAACTGGCGCCGTGGACCAAGGTTTCTGGAGCGGCTATCTGTTTATGGCACCAGTTAAAACCGATTTTGACGATTTAGTGTTATTCCCGATTCCTGTGCAAGAAACTTTGCACATCATTCCTGGAAACAACGAGGTGTTTGGTTTTAAGCTTTTTTCCATGACCGGCCAACAACTTGTATCACAGGTTTTTGAAAATAGCAGTAATGAAATACAAGTAGACCTATCTACCCTCGCGAATGCCATCTATATCGTTAATGTTTTTGTTGAAGGAGAAGACCGTCCTAGACAATACAAACTGATCAAAAAATAGTATTATGAAAAAAGACCACCTTTTTCTTTTGGGATGCTTCATACTGATTTGTAACCTTTCTGGTCAGACGATCCAGAGGAATTTTATTAATTATCAGGGCGTAGCTAGGGGAGCAGACGGTGCACTCTTGGCTGAATCTCGCTTAGATTTTGGTATCGGGCTTCGTTTTGGAGGCGAGAATGCCGAGTTGGTCTATCAAGAAATACACAGCACAGATACGGATGCCAATGGTGTTTTCAGTATTCGAATCGGTACCGGGACGGTAACCACCGGCGACTACAACACTTTGCCTTGGGGCAGCGCCGCTGCTTTTATTACAACCAGTATTAACGGAACATCCATCGGCACTACGGAAATTATGGCAGTACCCTATGCCATTAGCTCCGGTGATGGGCGACAGACCGCAGCTCAAGTACCATATGATAACACCACATCTGGACTTTTTGCCAACAACGCACAAGAGGCAATTGACGCCCTTGTCAGCAGCGGTGGTAGCGGTACCGATGACCAGAATTTGCAACTTACTGGTGACGTGTTGACCATTGAAGCCGGAACGGGGAGTGTGGACTTAAGTACCTATATCGAAGATGCCGATGCGGACCCGTTAAATGAAGTGGATGTAACCACTCAAACCGGTATTCTGTTGGGGGATGGTACAGAAGTAACGGGCTTGGTTGGAACTACAGACGGCCAAGTACTCAAATGGGACATCACGGCCAGCGCTTGGGTACCGGGTAATGATGAAGTCGGAATAGGTGGTGGTGCCGAAGAATTAAATGATTTAAACGATGCGATTACCGATAATGGAACCGGCTCTTTGTTTATTGGACAAAACACCGGAATAAACAATTCAACAACGGGATTTAATAATACGGTTGTCGGAGCTTTTTCCTTTGAAGCAAATACTACGGGATCTCAAAATACTGTTTTGGGCAATGCGGCACTAGTACTGAATTTGAGCGGCAATGCCAATATTGCCGTAGGTTCAGGTGCTCTTACTTTCAATACAACAGGAAATTCTAATACTGCTATTGGCACGGGAGCACTACAATTAAATACAATTGGAGAAAACAATACAGCTATTGGCCGTTC
>CALBPG010000235.1 GCA_937899065.1 uncultured Allomuricauda sp. | reverse complement strand
TTTAGAACACCAGTTCTCCAACCGCTTATGAAAGAAAAGCAACCACTTATAAAGTATCGACAGAACCTTTACCGATTATTTCTAATTTGAGTAGTGTACCAGTTTATGTTACCAATTTAGAATGAAAAGAGTACTCCCCTTAACCTTCCTACTGTTTACACAGTTCATCTGCATAGCACAACAATCTAGAAGTGTAATGGACAGTATTAAGCAGGTATTAAAATCAACCACGTCAGATTCCATTCGATTTCAAGCGTATAGTGCTTTAAGCTTCGCCTACACCGAAACTCAAATGAAAACGGATTCTGCACGATTGTATGCCGATAGTATTCGTCTATTGGCCAGAATTCGAGAAGACCAACATAAACTTACTTTGGCTGAATATCATTATGGGGTAATTGCCAGATTTACCGGAGATTTTTACAAAGGCATTGCCCATATGCAGAAGTTCATTGACTTTCACGAAAAGTCCAAAAATCAACCCGAATTGTTAAGGGGACTTTACCAAATAGGCGTAATGAATGTGCAAGTTGGCGAGTACAGAAACAGTCTTCAACAATTTCAGCAAGCAAAGAAGTTGGCACAAACCCTAGATAACAAAGTACGTTTAGCCCATATCAACCATGCCATGGGATACATCTGTACACAAATCAACATGTATGATGCCGCCATTGAGCACTTTACAAATTCCATTGCAGCCAATAAAGCATTACATGACAATCGCAATATGGCCATGAGCATGGAAAGTTTGGGGGTCACTTATAAAGAAATAGGCTACTTCAAGGCCGCGGAAGAAAAACTAAAAGAAACACTTATCCTAGTAAGAGAGATAAATCGTCCTGATGGAATTGCTTCAGTCACTGAGAATTTAGGCAAACTATACAATGAAATGGGCGACTACGCTACCGCTCTTTCCTATCATAAGGAATCTTTGGAACTCAGAAAGAAATTTGACAATAAAAAGGAAACAATATTAGGACTTCTAACCATCGGAGAAACATATGAAAAAATAGGAAATAGAGACTTGGCAAAAAGCTATTTAGTCAAAGGACTCTCCTTAGCCAAGGAACTGAATATCAAACCGCTAATGATAACGGCTCATAAAAGCTTGGCACAGTTGCATGAAAAAATGGGACATCATAAAATCGCATACGCTCATTTGTCGCGCTACCAGGGTTTACAAGACACCTTGCTCAATGAGGAAAAAAACAAACAGCTGGTCGAAATGGAAACGAAATACCAGGTTGCCCAGAAGGAAAGAGAAATCAAAATACTTGCTCAAGAAAATGAGCTACAGGTCACAAAAACCGAAAAAGCAGCCTTGGCAAATAATAGTCTCTTTGCAGGAATGGCGCTTATACTTCTTATTACTGGGTTAGTTGTCTACTCACTTCGCCAAAAACTCAAAACACAATCCATTTTAGCTAGCAAAAACGAAGAATTGCGTCTCTCACAATTCAAAGAACAGCTCAGTTCACTTGAAATGAAAGCGTTACGTGCTCAAATGAATCCACATTTTCTATTCAACTGTATGAACTCCATTAACAAGATGATTTTGGGAAATCAAAATGATGAAGCCTGCACCTATTTGGGATAGTTCTCCATACTGGTGAGAAGCATGCTTGAGAATTCAGAACACGTACATGTGTCTCTAGAGCAAGAATTGAAAATGTTAGCATCGTATATTCAATTGGAATCCATTCGATTCAAGAAAAAAATAGCCGTGAACATTGTGGTAGCTGAAAATATCAATCAAGAAAATACCTATATCCCTTCAATGGTTTTACAACCTTTTGTAGAAAATGCTATATGGCATGGATTGATGCACAAACGAGGTAAGGGTAAAATTGACATCCACATCAAAGCACTTGACGATGTGCTCGAATGCACTATTGAAGATAATGGTATTGGACGGACTAAAGCGTTAGGCATTCGCAAACAAGAAAAGAGCGACAATAACTCCATGGGTATTAAAATCACCACAAACCGTTTGGCTTTGCTGACCAATGGAAAAAAGAGTGAAATGGTGCGTTTTATTGATTTATATGATGACCAGAACAGTGCATCGGGCACAAAAGTGGTGATTAAAATTCCTACCGTTTAAACATGATAAAGGCAATAATTATTGACGATGAGGAGGATTCGCGTCAAATGCTGGACTTGGCACTTCGCAGATATTGTCCGAATGTAGAAATATTGGCTCTTTGCGAGTCGGCAACCGAAGGACTGCAATGCCTTGAAAACCATCATCCCGATATCGTTTTTTTAGATGTCCAAATGCCCTTGATGTCTGGTTTTGATTTCTTGGAAAAAGTTCACGAGCCCGATTTCCATATTATTTTCGTTACGTCCTATAACCAATACGCCATAAAGGCCATAAAGTTCAGCGCCTTAGATTATCTTTTAAAACCGATAGATGCTGAAGAGCTAGTATCAGCTGTGAATAGAGCATCCGAAAAATCTAACCCATTTTTACCGCAATACCGCTCTGTTGTTGCCAATATGAGCTCACCTTCCAAAAGGCTTTCTCGTTTAGCCATTCCCACGGACAATGAAATCCATCTACAACAAGTAGCGGATATTGTGTACTGTAAAGCCGATGGCAGTTATACAGAACTATATTTGGTTGACGGACAAAAACGTGTGGTTTCTAAAAATATCAAAGCCTTCGAAAATATGTTGGCTGATTCAGGGTTCTTTCGAATTCACCACTCTTTTTTGGTCAACACTTCACATATCGAAAAGTATGTTCGTGGTGAGGGAGGTTATGTTATCGTAACCGGAGAAATTCATTTAACGGTCGCTAGACGTAAAAAAGATTTTCTTTTACAAGTTCTTCATGACTTATAGGTACCCATGTCCATCCCAATTGTACTTTTAAGCGAAACCCACTACCGGCAATACGCTTTCCATTAGCCAGATATTGAATGGTTTCAACCACTTATGAAACCGGTTTCACCAGTTGTAAAGGCAGTTATTCCACATAGTTCATACCACTTAATTTTAGGTGTGTAATTATTTTATAATCAAACAAATACATTATGAACAAAGCAAAATTTAGAACTGACCCCATTGGTTTTATCACCTTAAAACATATGAGATGGATTTTCACCTCATTGGTTTTGACAATGTTTTTTATGAGCTGTTCTGGCGAAGACGGGGAAAATGGTATGAATGGTATCAACGGCATGGATGGAATTGATGGTGTAGATGGAACGGACGGTGTGGATGGAACCAATGGTGTAGACGGCGACATCAACGTTATTTACTCCCAATGGTTGACCTCTCCCTTTACAGAACCGATTTCGAACTCTCAAGTTGCAGCCAATTTTAACAATCAAACCGATATCACTCAAGAAATCATTGATAACGGCGCCATTCTTTTGTTTGGAAGAGAGGCCAACTCGAGTATACCGTCCGCGTTGCCCGTTACATTAAGCGTAGGGGGACACCTAGAAGAATCGCATTGGTTTAGAGCAGAGGTAGTCGTCCTAAGGGTTGGTATTCATGACCTTAACGCCGTACCAATAGATAATCGGTTTATAGATGAATATCGTTACATCCTGATTCCTGGTGGAACAAGTGCAAAAGGGACTAATTCCCATATAGATTTTCAAAAAATGAGCTATGAAGCCGTTATCACTCATTTTGGCATTCCTGAATAGTGTGCTTAACCCTTAAAACATCATAATGAAGACCATGAAACATAAAGAAAATCTTTTTAGCACGGCCATCAAGGTATTATCACGGATACCAATACGGCTGCTGTTGTCACTCATGATAGTATTAGCAGCGTGTTCGGATGGAGCGGACGGTGTAGATGGCATCGATGGAATCGATGGAATAAACGGTATCAATGGCACCGATGGGGAAGATGGTTTACCTGGGGAGGATGGAACAAGCACCAATGTCATCTATTCAGAATGGATTGCTTCGCCAATTGCAACACCCATACCGCTATCAGGAGCAATTGGGGTTATTGGCTCACAGCCAGCACTTACGCAAGATATCGTAGATAGTGGTACTGTGCTATGCTATGGAGGTATTAGTTCCAATGGAGAAATATATAAACTTCCGGTAACGTTCAATAATAATGACAATAAGGAAGTCCATTTTTTTGCGGTTTTGACAAATCAGTTAAGAATAGGTATCCTCTCACTTGATGAACTGACTCCTATTGGAGAACGTTTATTTGACCAATACCGTTATATCATTATTCCTGAAGGCACACCGGCCTCTAAAAATAGCGTCATTGATTATAAAAAAATGAGCTATGATGAAATAATGGACCACTTCGGTATTCCAAAGTAGTCCTCACAAACTTTTCCGCAATGTCCATTCAAAATGAATTGTTTACATTGTGGAATCATGAAAAATCTCATTTTCCTGGCATTTTTATGGGTCTCTCCTAACCTGGTTTTTGGACAACATGTGTTTGCAATTCAAAAATCAAGGGAGACCCTAAAAACCATGATACTCGAAGAGGGAATCGTCGGTCTTTCGATTTCAGTTAGCATTCAAGACTCCTTGGTATGGTCTGAAGGATTTGGACACAGTGATTTGAACGGCCAAACTCCAATTAACCCTAGTGAAACCCTTTTCCGCATTGCCAGTATCTCCAAACCATTCACAGGTACCTTATTGGCAAGAATGTACGAAGAAGGTATTGTAGCCCTTGACGCAAGTCTGTACGATTACGTGCCTGATTTCCCCAAAAAGAAATATGACTTTACCCTGCGTCAACTGGCGATGCATCGCGCTGGAATACGACACTACTGGGGCAGCGAAAAAGAGAATACTGAACCGTTGTCTCTCGAACAAGGCCTTCGGTTCTTTGAAAAATCAAAGTTGCGCTTTGAACCAGGTACAGAATACGGATATAGCTCTTACGGCTATAACCTGCTTGGGCTAGCTTTACAAAAGGCTGCAAAAAAACCGTTTGAAACCCTTTTGGCTGATTACGTTACGCAACCTTTGGGACTTAAAAATACGCTTCCTGATACTGGCCAATACGAAAACCTTACTACTTCAGGATTTTTCAATTCCAATGGAAAAGGCTAAATCAAAGAGGCAGAATACTTCAACTTGTTCATGAATATGCCCTGCGGTGGCCTTCTTAGTACTTCTGAGGATTTGGTCCAATTCGGAAACGCCTATGCACAAGGTACCTTCTTGAAAGCTGAAACCCAGCAGCTAGTTTTGGAAGACCCTCCTTTACCCTCTGGAAAAACAACCGGATATGGCATGGGCTGGGGTGTATCAAAAGATAAGAAAGGACGCACCTTTTGGAGTCATACCGGAGGCAATACCGGCTCGGTCTGTCGTCTGGTGGTGTATCCTGAACAAAAAATGACCATTGCTATCGTGAGCAACACCTTTGGAATCGATTATTTGAAGTTCATCAGAAACGTGTTCCAAATATCCAATACGTTTTTGGACGCATCTCCAACAGAATAAATCAAACAGATGTTTGTGCAATCGGTTGGAATGCTCTACCAACTTTGCTGAAAATCCCGTAAATTCAAAGACAACAACAAAACCAATAGTTACGATATGAAATTAGGCGCATTTTCCATTAGCCTCAGTGTGAAAGACCTTGAAAAATCAAGGACTTTTTACGAAACTTTAGGATTCAGTGTTTTTGCGGGACAAGCCGAAAAAAACTACCTCATCATGAAAAATGAGGATACCCTTATAGGACTCTTTCAAGGCATGTTCGAAAACAACATCATTACCTTCAATCCCGGTTGGGATAACAGCGCCCAAGCCTTAACAGATTTTAATGACGTTCGGGAAATTGAAAGTCACTTGAAAAAAAATGAGATAACCTTAATGAGTGAAACAGAACCGGGTAGTTCAGGTCCTGGCAGCATTACCTTTATGGACCCAGATGGTAATGTCATTCTTATTGACCAACACGTTTAAGCGCTACAGGCTTTCTATAGGTTCTTTTTCTGGATGGGAAGGAATGCTGTCTTTTTCCTTGATTGGGTGTACTGGTTTCAGCTCCAAAATTTCCTCAAGAAAAGCATTCGTCTCTTTTCTAACCGATTCCAAATCCTTTGAGGTCATATGGGAGGCAATCACGTGATTGTCCACATCAGGAAAAGCCACTTTTCGCTTTAACGCATCCGGAGTCGCTAGTTGGTCGTACATTTCCAACATCGCCGGCACGGAAACCACCTTATCTTGAATAGAGTCGTTCTTGAAAAAATACCCCATAAAAATAGGTTGGTCGATTTTTTCAAAAGTTTCTGGTTTCATGGTTTCATCCACCAACACCTGCAAGTGGGTTAACGCTTCCACTCGATATTTGGACGTCCAATATTTTTTCTCTTCTTCGGTAGATTCTGAAATGTGATAGTCCCCACCTTTAACCATTCGCGCTAACTGTAAACCCCAAGGTTTTGAAAGTAAGGTTGCGTTAGGGTCAAAAATGGCAATATTTGGTGAGTACAGTAGGATTCCAGCAATATCCTTGTCCTCTTGTGCTAAATGCAAGGCTAGCGTACATCCCGTAGAGGTGGACATAAGAATCACTTTCTCGCCCAACTGTTTGCCCACAGCTATGGCCTCTTTGGCTGAAGTGATCAAAGCGTCCGCAGAGATGTCAAGCATTGGTTCCGCCTCCTCTAGACCCTGACCTGCCAATCGCGGCAAGTAGAGATTACAGCCATATTTTTGGGCGGTTTCCATATGCAAAGGACTCCCCTCGCCTTGACTAGCGGACCATCCATGAAGGTATACAATGCTATAGGGTGTTTTCGCAGGAATACTATCAAACCAAACGATTCGCGCTTGGTTATCGGGCTTAATGTTGTCCATAGCTGCTTCCCGCGTGTCAATTTGTTTTTGCAACTCCATCAAATTGGATGAGACAGCAGGCAAACTCGTATCCAAGTTGGGTTTGTCCACTTGCGGACCGAACCAATACACTAAAAACAATATCCCAATAAGGACCACTAGAACTCTAAATACTCGCTTTAAAAATCGCATCTGTTATGATTAAGAAATGAAAGGGAAGTAGTACAACCTTTTGCTTCTTAAAAATACCATTTTTTACAACAATCGATTTATCCTAACTTGTTTACCAAACCAACTTTGATGAAATCCATACTCCGCTTCTTTCGTGCCATTGGTCCGGGTTTACTCTTTGCCAGTATGGCCATCGGCACTTCACATTTGGTACTATCTACAAAAGCAGGCGCACAATACGGTTGGATTATGGTTATCCCCATTGTGTTGGCAAATGTTTTCAAATATCCCTTTTTTGAATTCGGAATTCGTTTTACAACAGTGACGCAAAAAAGTCTTATCCAAGGCTATTCAGATTTAGGAAAAGGCTATTTATGGACCTATGCCGTGGTGACCCTGATATCCACTTTTAGTATTCTGGCAGCATTATACGTGGTGACTGCCGGATTGTTGGTCAATCTATTTGACATTACCAGCATCTCGCTTGAATTGTGCACGCTTGCGCTGTTCGTATGCATTAGCGGCATCCTGATTATTGGGAAGTACAAAGCCCTTGAAAAATCCCTTAAGGTTATCATTTCCTTGCTTTTTGTGGCACTCCTAACCACAACACTCTTGGTTTTAGCCAAAGGACCAGTTGTAGCAAATCCCCCTGCGGACCATCAAAGCATTTTCACTGGAGCAGGTATTTTGTTTTTGATTAGCTTGATGGGTTGGATGCCTACCGCTGTGGAGGCTTCAGGTTGGGTGAGTCTTTGGGCCATAGAAAATCAGAAAAAAGAGGACTGCCCTATTCCATTGAAAAAAGCCCTGCAAGAATTCAATCTTGGTTATTTTTTAACCGCTGTTTTGGCCCTTTTCTTTTTGGTCATCGGATGGTATACCTTGTATGGAACCGGAACGGAACTCAGTGGAAAAGCGGTGCCTTTTGCAGACCAATTGGTTACCCTTTTTACGACCCACATCGGAGCTTGGTCTTACTTTTTGATTGCGATTGCGGCCTTTGCCACGATGTTTAGTACCTGTATGACCGCTCATGATGCCTTGGCTCGCGTCAGCGTGGATGTACTCCAGAAAATGTATCCCCAGCAGGAAAAGTTCAAGGGTACACGAGCCTTTGCCATAGGTATTATCGCATTGGCCTTTATGAATTTAACCGTTGTTTTGCTGTTTCAGGCGAACATGGAAGATTTGGTAGGACTTGCCACCTTTATCGCCTTTGTATTGGGTCCTATTTTGGGTTGGATGAATTTGAAGACCGTTACAGGTGCCAACATTCCGAAAGAAAGTCAACCCAAATTATGGCTACGGTTGTTGACGTATTCCGGAATTCTATTTCTGAGTTTGTTTGCTGCGTACTATGTTTACGTGCTGCTTCGATAAAATTTATTCGAAAAGTACATTGTCGTTCAAGACCACGAAAAGGGTACGCTGGTTTTGACGGTGCAACATTTCCAAACAATAGACCCCGTTACGGCAATTGTTCAAGATTTTATCCTCCCCAAAGCCCATAGAGTACAAAATATTGGCTTCAGGTACCCCTTTGGATATCAAGTAAGCCTTCATCGCATCGGAACGTTTTTGGGTAAGCCTAAAGTTTGTGCTAGATCCACCTCGACTATCTGTATGGGATTCTATTCGAAGTTGCGCATTGGGGAAGCCTTTTACAAAAGCTACGACCTTGTCCAATTCTGCTTTAATAGTATCGTCAAGACCGGTAAGCCCTCTACCAAAAAAGAACTTTTGCAACTTAATCACTTTTTGTTCCTCCTGCACTTCAACCAAATCGTCGTAGGCATCTATATTAAAATCCCAAACATCTTGTGTTAAGCTGTCCAGTTCGGTTTCTGAAAAAGATCTCGAATATTGTGAAAATCGCGGTTTTGAAACCTCAAGGGTAACTCGTTTCTGCCAGGGGATTTCAATACGGTAATCTCCATTGAGGTCAGATGTAACCGATCGCAACGTTTTCCCGTTGGTATCTTTCAGTTGGATAGTCGCTCCGTCTACATAATTGGCATAGCCGTAGGATTTTGCTATAGTTCCTTTAAAAATAATCGTTTTTAAGCCTGGCTTTTCAGCCACTTTGAAGCCGTAAATGTCATCTTTTCCTTTACCGCCATCACTGTTGGAAGAAAAAAAGCCTAATTAGCCGTCGCCTTCATTACGAACGATAAAACCAAAATCATCTTTTTCCGAATTGATGACCGAACCTAGATTGACGGGAATGCTAAAAGCACCTTCGTCTTCCATATCGGATTTATAGATGTCCATTCCGCCCAAACCATAAAAAACATCCGAAGAGAAGTACAAACTGTTTTCAAAAATAAAAGGCGCAATTTCGTTCCCTGGGGTATTTACCTGTGGCCCCAAATTCACTGGTGCAGACATGACCATTCCAGCATTGGTAGAAACGTAGTACAAATCCGTACCGCCATAACTGTCCTCAAATTTTGCGGCGAAATACAAACGTCCTGTCTTTTCTTCATAAAACGGATAGTAAAACGACGTGCTGATGTCTCTAAACAACAACTGGTTTTTCTTCTTGTCTTGCTTTGCAATAGCCAAGGTGTTTTTTCCATTGGCATCAAAGAGCAATTCTCCCTCTTTCGTGTTAGAGGTCACGTAAAACACTGCATCTATGCTTGGCGCATACTGTGGTGTCGCCTTATGGTATTTGGTCGGCGCTATTCCGGAATAAATTCGTGCGGCTTGCAATTGTGAACTCTCAGTAATCTGTGCTTTAAAAATATTGAGATAGCCTTCTCCTGCCGGTTCGTATACGTTTTTCTTGTCTTCGGTGCGACCACTGGAAAACAGAACCGAAGTATCCTCATAAAACGAAGGTGAAAAATCAGACTGCGGCGTATTAGTCGCCGCATTGAAGATGGTGTATTCCACTCCAGGAATATTCGCCTCATTTTCCAACAAGGAAGTATTGAATTCGGCGTTCTCCAACAATTCTACCTGAAAATCTTCCGACTTGGCTTTCAAGGAATCCAGAGGAAGCGAACGATTTAGGCGAGACAAACTTTGCAACATCATGTTGTAATGGTTGCCCGTCATGATGGTATCCTTTTCCAAGATTTCCAAGTAGAGCTTGGAAGCGTTGTCAAAAGACCCTGTTTTAAAATAAGAATCTGCTAGATTCAGTTGTTGTTGGTTGTTCAATTCGCCTTTGGTCCGCTCAGCCTCGTAGGCAGCAACAGCCTTTTCATATTTATACTGAAAAAAGAAGCCATCACCTTTTGACTTTTTGGATTGCGCCAAAACTCCTAGCATTCCAAATACCATTAGCCCAAAAGATAGTTTTGTCTTGAGATACTTCATGTTAGAAAAATCTTGGTGAGTCGATTTGTTTTGGTTTTCGCTTGGAAGGTCCCGTTTCCTTGGTATTGCGACTGCGACGTTTTCCTTCGCGACCGATATAGAATTTTAAGATGGCCTCATGGGAACCGCCTGAGAACTCCCCTAGACCATTGGTGTTGTAATCGTAGGTGTAGCCCAAAAACAATCCATTGGTGATTTGGAATCCAGCCAATCCACTAACGGCATTGTCAAAACGATATGCCGCACCCACGGTGAAAGCATCTAAAAATTGGAAATTTGCTGATAAGTTTACCGTCACCGGAGCACCTTTCAAATAATTGACCAACAAGGCAGGTTTAAACTTGGTTCGGTCCGATAGGTCAAAAACATACCCCCCAATAAAGTTATATTGTAGTTTGTCTTCCACAACGGTAGCTACCTCATCATTATACAAACCATCGGTTAAGAAGTTAGGAACTGACAACCCTACGTACCAATCTTCTTCATAGAGAAACACTCCAGCACCAACGGTAGGATAAAAATTGTTGATTTCTTCTCCTGCGGCAGCTGGGTCTCTTGGGTCGTCGAATGTACCATCTTCATAATTTACATTCAGTAACGAACCGCCTCCTGATAGTCCGAAAGATAGTTTGGTCACATCCGACACTTGAATTTGGTAGGAATAGGCAATACTGAAAACCGTTTGGTTGGAAGGTCCCAATCCGTCATTGATGATGTTAATTCCCAATCCTGTTTTTTCGTTGGCGAAAGGTATGTTTGCCCCAAATCGAAGCGTGGTTGGCGCACCGGGAATGTCAATCCATTGTGCACGATACAAACCGGTCACTTCAGGGTCTTCCACCGATCCCACATAGGCCGGATTGAAACTCCCAATATTATACATGTATTGGGTGTACTGTGGTTCTTTTTGTGCTTTTACACTTACCAGCGCAAAAAAGGCCAAGACCCAAGCCCAACGATATGTGGTTTTGATGTGTTTCATCAGCATTATCGTATTATTTGAATCCATCCTTTTTGTGGTTCAGAATCATCGCCCAAATCCAAGACATAAAAATAGGTTCCCTTCGGAAGTTGTCCGTCATCACCGGTACCATCCCAGGTACTATCGTAATTGTTCATTTGAAAAACACTGTTGCCATAACGGTCAAAAACCTCAAGACTATTATTCGGGAAGGTGCTGTCACCTACCAACTTCAACGTATCATTGATACCATCTCCATTGGGTGAAAAGATGTTGCAAAGGGTTCCGGGAGTAGTACAAGGACTCGGCACAACGCTAAAAGATACCGTAGCACTATTGTTGGCCAGTGTATCATCCAGCGGGAAGGTAGTGGTAATAGTGGCTGTATTTTCCAACGTTCCTATTTGGTTTACTCTAACCGTAATTTCAAGAGTAATGACTTCTTCCGGAAGCATTTCATCAATAGTCCAAAGCCCCGTAGTACTGTCATACAAACCTTTGGAGGCCGTGTCAGACAAATATTCGTATCCAGCGTTAGGACCAATGATATCTTCCACTTGAATATCAATCACGCGGTCCATAGTTGTATTCTCCAGGGTCAATGTAAATAGGATATCATCGCCTAATAAGGGAGAAGCATCACTGACTTCTTTTGTAATCGCTAAATCAATCGGTTCTGGATTACATGCTGGCGTCAAAAACGGGTCACAGTTGTCCAAAGGGTCCGAGGCCCTTTCAGGAACAGCAACCGTACTCGGGTCGTCCACAATCAAGACTTCTTCTCCATCGGTCAAACCGTCATCGTCCGTATCAGGGTCATTTCTATCCGTACCCAATTGTATTTCCTCACCATCCGTTAGACCGTCACCATCTGTGTCTACGATACAATCGGTGACCGAGATACTTACTTGAACCGAAGTATTCGTACAAGGGGCTTCAGCACCTGTTGTAGTGTACTCGAAAATATAGGTCCCGTCTGGTTGGTTTTCAAAATCCACATTATTTCCATCTGAAACGCTCACCCCTCCATTGGTTGGCTGGCTCACAATGCTCCAAACCCCAGGGTCAGCACCCATTAGCGTGGTGTCCAAATCTATTACAGTAGGACCCCCTTGGCCTGATAAACTACATGCGCTTGTATCGGTAGGTGTTCCCGCACTCGGTTCAATATTGACTGTGGCGATTACTTCAACTCGAGCTGAAGGACAGTCTTCCGCAACAGCTTCTACGTAAAACGAAGTTGTCTCTGAAATCGAGGGTGTAACGAAAGTAGAACCCGTGAAAAGAATTGTTCCGCCTGTAGGACTATCAAACCAATTTAAAACACCACTATCAGATATTGTGGCGGTCAAGCTTACCGTTCCTTCACCACATCGGGAAGCACCGGTTACTTCTGGAGCGCCCGGTGTAATGTTTCGATTGAGCGTAATGGTTAATACTGGACTGGAGCAATCATTGACTTCGTCATAAAAGAACCCAAAGTAGGAAGCCGCAGCAAGTACTCGGGTATCTGTTAAAAAGGCATCCGTCTGAGTAGGGTCCGGACTTGAACTCCACACCAGTTCACTTCCCGGAGGCGCGGTATTTGTTACGTAGTCATTCAAATCAACATCAATCACATCACAGAAATCCGTAGGAAGGTCTGGGTTCAAAGCTGGTGCAACTCCGCCTGCATTACAAAAATCATCCGCTCCTATTGTAACTACTGCTTCATCCAAAATATCAACTCGTGTCAAAAAGGAGGGTGGCAAGGTGGTCAACACCAAATTATCCATGGTAACCGAAAGGGTCTCATTTGGTTCCAGGTCCCCATCAGCAATAGGTGTTATGTCAAAGGTCTGCGTCTCCCCTGCGGTTCCTGCAAAATTCAATGCTAAATCCGTTACAGGCGTATAATCATCATTTTCAATAGCTGTGATATCCGAAGTGGATACTTCCAAACTAAACCCGCCTTCAACCGGATTGTTCAACACAACCGATACGGTTATGGGACCAGCATCTTCAGGACCGCTGGTATCCGCTATGGTAACCGCAGCCGAATCGTCATCTGTAATTTCGTAAATCGTAATATTTGGAGACCCAATGCTAGCGTCTCCGGTTGGTGTATTCAATCGTAATTCAAAGGTTTCATCCGTTTCCACCGCCAAATCATCATTGATGACCAAATTTGGTATCGCAATCCCAGAGCCTACGCTTCCGTCATAGGTTCCGGTAGGTATATTGACCACAATGGGACTTGCAAAGGTATAATCAACTCCATTAGTGGCTGCGCCCGTTCCTGCATCTTCAATAGTGACTGTTGTAGCGTTGGTTACGGTACCCAAGATGGTTAATACAGGAAGGTTCCCACCATCGTTTTCATCGTCGCTCCCATTGGCTTGCGAAAACTCTACAACAACCTCATCATCATTTTGGATGGTATAGGTAGTAATCGTTTGTGTACCCAGACTTAAATCTCCGGTTGGGGCTGAAAGTTCTAGGCGAATCGTTTCATCAGGTTCTACAATCGGGTCATTCGAAATAGCTAATGTGGGTATATCCCGGACAACATTACTGTAGGAACCTGGTGTAATATTCAAAATTCTTGGAGGGCTGCTAAAGGTGTAATCATCCCCATTCGTAGCGGTTCCCGTGAGTTCGTCAATGGTTACGGTTGATGCTTGGGTGATGTCACCATTAATTCGTATTTGCGGAAGGTTACCGCCACTGGCTTCGTCATCCGCGCCAACCGCTTGGGTAAATTCTATCGTTGCGTCGTCGTTTTCAATAGTATAGGTGGTGGCATTCAATGCGCCAATAATAGCATCTCCCGTAGGCGTTGTAATCGTAAAGGTCACCGTTTCGTCATCTTCCACATCTGAATCGTTTATAATAGCAAAACCAGGAATAGCCAACGAAGTTCCCAAAGTGCCATCATAAGTATTAGCCGGAATATTTACAACCGTTGGAGTGGTAAGCGTATAATCATCTACTATGGTAGCTGTGCCCCCAACCGTAAGGGTTACTGTCGAAGCAACCGTGGTAGTTCCGTTGACCAAAATCCTAGGGAGGTCATCCCCATCGCTTTCCAAGGCACTACCCGCAGCTTGTGAAAAGGTTACCGATAAATCATCGTTGGTAATGGTTCCAGTACCAGTACTGTTATCGATATCGGCATTGCGCGCGTTACTAATAACTAATGAGAAAGCTTCTGTGTCCTCTACGGTGGTATCTCCATTAACGGTAACGGTGACGTCAAATGAAGATTCGCCCACCCCAATGACACCGGTAGCGTTGGTTATGGCGGCATAATCACTTCCAGCTGTCGCGGTTCCGTCTGCAGTATCAATACGAAAATCAACCACATTAGTCGCCGGACCACCTGCCAATGAAATGGTAAATACAAAATCCGTTGTCCCAGCATCCCCTTCTACGATAGTTACATCGTTGACGCTTAAATCACCCTCATCGGAGGGATCATCATCAAGAATGGTTACATCATCTCGATTGTCCGCTGTGACACCTGAAATAGGAAAACCTGCTACGTTGCTCGTTGAATTCAGTACCAAACGAACTATCTCATCGGCTTCATCCTCCGCATCTTGTGTTGGTGTAAGCTCAATGGTTTCTGTTTGTGAACCATCAGGAATCGTTATCGAAAGCGTCAACGGTTCGTAATCTGAGTTTGCCGCTGTGGTCGCACCTCCAATCAGCAACCCAATGGTAACATCAGAACCTGTAGCATTAACTGCACCAAGGTCAACCGTATATTCTCCAGTATCTAATCCAGATTCTGCAGCACTGTCGTCAGTGGCGGTAATGGTCACATTTCCTACAGTATTATCAGCGATGACCACGGTTTGTGAAATCGTTCCCCCTAGGGTATATCCTGGTCCTACTGAAAGTGTAATCGTCACATCTTCATCCCCTTCAACGAGATTATCTGTCAACACAAGTATATCTAAATCCTCAGAACCACCCGCACCGAAAGTATATCCTACAATGACGCTACCGGATAATGCGGTAAAATCATCTCCTTCGGTGGCAGAACCAGCAGTAATTGAGTAAAAGACTTCTACAACATCATCAGGAAAGCCGGGTGCGATATCTACCGAAAGCAAACCATTGATAGGTCCATCTTCATCTCCATCATTAACTTTAGAAAGCGTTGCTTCTTGAGCCTGTAAGAAGGACACTAGCAGTAGAAAAACAAAAACCAATAGGTTTTGACCCTTGGGTCGATACGAAGATTGGTTTGGGGCATGCTTCATAAAAGGCGACATATCCATGACTAGATTGTAGCACAGTAGGTTGAGAATTTTACTTCAAATTTGGGAGGAGCCAATATTACTAAAAAAAGGAAGATTCAGGCAAATTTGAAGATTAAATCTATGTTTCTTGGACGAACTGCCGGAATCCCAGTTGTAAGTCCCTACAAAGTACCCGAGGCGGTTTCCACGCTATTGTCGATTTTGCGCACCAAACCTTGAAGCACCTTACCCGGTCCAACTTCGGTAAAATGTTTTGCACCGTCAGCAATCATCTGTTGCACACTTTGGGTCCATTTGACGGGAGCGGTCAATTGTGCAATTAGGTTTTGCTTGATTTCGTCAGCGGTATTTACAGCAGTGGTCGGCACATTTTGATAGATAGGGCATGAAGGTTCACTAAATGTGGTCTCTTCAATAGCAGCGGCTAGTTCTTCTCGCGCAGGTTCCATCAGAGGTGAGTGGAATGCGCCTCCTACAGGTAATAAAAGGGCCCTTCTCGCACCGGCTTCTTTCATTTTTTCGTTCGCCAGATTCACAGCGTCAATCTCACCAGAAATTACTAGTTGTCCTGGGCAATTGTAGTTTGCCGGCACAACAATTCCTGGGGTTTCCACACAAATCTTTTCAACCACATCATCATCCAAACCTAAAACCGCGGCCATAGTACTTGGATTGGCTTCACAAGCCTTTTGCATTGCCATAGCTCGTTTGGAGACCAATTTCAATCCGTCTTCAAAACTCAAAGTGCCATTCGCAACAAGGGCAGAAAACTCTCCTAGGGAATGTCCTGCAACCATATTTGGGGTAAAAGCATCGCCCATGGCCTTACTCAAAATGACGGAATGCAAAAAAATAGCCGGCTGGGTAACTTTGGTTTGCTTCAGTTCTTCCGCGGTACCTTCAAACATGATGTCGGTAATGGAAAAACCCAAGATTTCATTGGCATTTTCAAATAGCTCCTGTGCCTCGGAATGATTTTCGTACAAATCCAATCCCATACCCACAAATTGGGCACCTTGACCCGGAAAAACGAATGCTTTCATGTTACCTTTTTTTGAGGCGTCTAAAATAGGGATTATTTGCTTTCTTCTTCGGTAAACCAACTTGCATACTTCACATAATTGTTGGCGATGCGGTCTATTTCCCCTGAAGTCAACTCTGGGCTTACTGCTTTGATTTTTTTAGCAGGCATTCCGGCATAAATACTTCCAGATTCTATAATTGTCCCTTTGGTCACTACCGCACCTGCCGCGATTATGCTATTGGATTCCACTACGCAATCATCCATAATGATACTGCCCATTCCGACAAGAACATTGTCTTGTATCGTGCAGCCGTGCACAATAGCATTGTGCCCAATGGAAACATTGTTTCCAATTGTGGTAGGAGATTTTTGATAGGTGCAATGAATAACTGCCCCGTCTTGCACATTGACCTTATCACCCATATGAATAAAATGTACGTCCCCCCGCAAAACAGCATTAAACCAAATACTACAGTCATTTCCTGTTTTTACTTCGCCCACAATGGTTGCATTCTCCGCTATAAAGCAGTTATCACCAAACTCGGGGGTTTTTCCCCGTACGGTTTTGATTAGCATGTTGTATTGAATTTTTACTGAAAATACGCCAAAAGTTCTGCTTTTCGGGAGGCAGAAACCGTCAATTCCTTGGTGTTCGATAAGACTACACTACCTCCTTTTCCCTTTTTATACTACACCACCTTGGCAATATTTACGAGAAAAGATTTATGGATTCGCGCAAAGGCATAGGGTTTTAGGGCCTCTTCGAAATACTTCAAGGTTTTGCTCACCACAATTCTTTTATGCTCTAAATAGATTTCAGTGTAATTGTCATCTGCTTTGCAGAAATAAATATCATCTACTTGAAGTACCTGGAATCCGTCTTGTTGAGGGAGGGTAATCTTTCCTTCAGTTTTAGGGGTTTGTGTGGCTAGAACGCGACCTTCCAAAGCATTTTCTTTTTGCTTTACCTCACGCACATATTCTACCGCTTTAATTAATTCGTCTATATTGATGGGCTTCATCAAATAGTAGGCCGCATGCTGATTCAGGGCATCCATGGCGTAATGGTCATAGGCGGTAACAAAAACCGTTTCAAAATCACGGTCGGGAACCTTCTCGAGCAAGTCAAAAGCGTTTCCAAAAGGCATTTCAACATCTAAAAAAACCAAGTCAGGTTTGTGTTCCTGAATAAGTGCTAAACCATCCGTAATATTGGCGGCTTCTCCCATCAGTTCCGTATTTGGGCAATACTTGGCAAGATAGTTCCGCAATATTTCGCGGCTATTGGCTTCGTCTTCAATAATGAGGGTTTTTAGCTCCATCCGTCTTTTTTTAATCGAAGTATCACCTTTGTACCGGTACCGTCGGAATTTAGATTATCTACAGCAACCGTTACCTGGCTTTTGTACATGGTATTCAGAATACCGATGCGTTTTTTGATGTTACCCATCCCTTTTGATTTTTGCTTCTTTTGGTTTTGAGTCTTCAACTTCGCTGATTGTTTTCTTCCGATGCCATTATCCACGATTTGGATTTGAAGTGTATTCTCATCTTCGGGCAGCACATTGATGTTTAAAAATCCTTTTTCTTCTTTGTACCGAAGACCATGCCAAATGGCATTTTCAATATAGGGTTGTAACAACATTGGTGGAATCTTAAAAGCATCCACATCTACACTTTCATTTATAGCAATATCGTAATCAAACTTATCTTCAAAACGAGAATGCTCCAACTTCACGTAGAGCTTCAATAGCTCCAGCTCTTTGGATAGGGGAATAAAATCTTCTTCTGAATTTTCAAGCACACTGCGCATCAACACCGAAAACTCGCTCAAAAAGCGATTGGCGCTTCGCTCATCACTCTTGGCAATAAAGTTGTTGACCGAATTCAAGGCGTTGAAGATGAAATGTGGATTCATCTGGGTTCGCAAAGTTTTCAGCGCAAGAAGATTATTGGCCCATTTTTGTTGTTGGTTGTTGCGATAGAACAAAAACAAGGTCGTAGCCAGCAAGAAAATTCCCCCTAAAAGCGAATAGATAATCCAACGCTGCCGTTTGCTGTTTTCTTGAAACAATTGTTGCTGGGTTACCGCCAAATCATACTTGCTTTGGGAAAGCTGTCGTTCTTGTTCCAAACTTGAAATACGGTTTTGTTTGGTCGCAATTTCACGGTTAAAGCGGGCCGCTCTGGAAATTTCTTGTTCTTTTCTGATATAGAGACTATCCACAATGCCCACATAAGCCTGATACGATTCCAAAGCCTTGGTAAAATCGCCTTGGTTTCGATAAACTTCAGAAAGTCTTCTGGTAGCATCTTTTTTTACGACCAAATCATTTTGGTCATCTGCCTCTACAATACTTCTTTGAAGATAGGGTATGGCTTCATCCAATTTATCTTGGGCGATATAAGCATTGGCGATTTTATAATTGATGCGCTGCGCGGTGACGGTATCTTGCTTAGGGACGGTCGCTGAGCGGCTTACCTTATTTTCGGGTTTTAACTGAGACAGCTCGTTCAAACTACTTTTGCGCAAACGGATTTCTTCGTCATACCGATTCTTCTCGCTGTAGAAATCCGCCACTTTTTCGTTCTCTTCTATTTTTCGTTGCGGTGTTTCCTTTTTGGACAGGCTTAAGGAATTATTATAAAATCCTTCAGCAATACCCACTCGATTCAGATTGGCATAGCTCTCCCCTATTTTTGAATTCAGGTCAATGATTTTCGTGGAACGCTGGTTTTTTTCGGCAATGGTTAATCCTTGTCTATAAAAATCAATCGCCCGTTTAAATTGCTTCAATCCTTTGTACGTATCCCCTAAAGCTTCATACAAATCAATCCGCTGCAAACTATTAAGGGCTTTGGAATCTGTAAGTTTGGTTAATTCCGTTTCCGCCAAGGTAAATTCTCCATTTTGCAAATAGGCGCTTCCCAAGAGCAATCGGGTTTTTGCTGTAGATGAGGCCGATAGGGCGTCCTTATAGTTAGTAATGGCCAAATCATATTGTCCATGATAGGTATAGATTTCCCCAAGCGCCGTTAAGGAAGAGGCCAACTCTTTGTCATTTCCTCTTTTTCCTAGCTTGGTGATTGATTTTGTGATAAAATCAATGCTTTTCTCGAGGTCTGAGGTTTTGTAGTGATAGGCAGAATCCAGGTAGCGGGAATGACTCATGATATTTCTTGAACCTGATTCTTTTCGTTTGGAATAGGTTCGGCTAGGCCGGTAACCTTCTACCAAAACTTCCAGTTCTTCTTTTGACGTTAGCCGATGCCTTACCGTCTCAATTTCTGCACTTCTGAAGGTTATGGTTTCCCCAATGGCCGCCGCAATTTGGAACTCTCCCATGGCATTCGTCGTGGTGTATTCCCCTCGACTCGTACTCACTTCCACCCCAGGAATGGGAACCTTGTTTTCCATACCCTTTACGGTGCCCTTTATGGTCAAGGCAGCACTGGACCTGTTGGTTTGTCCAAAGGCCATAACTGTGAATAGGAAACCTATTAAAAGGGTAGAAAAACGACTCATTAATCCCATGAAATGTTTGGTAAACTTACTGCTTAAAAGCGGGTTATAAAAATGGCTTTCCCCTTAGAAACCCAGTAAATTCAAGTAAATAGACGCTCACACGAGTTCCCAAACACCATTCACTCATTGTATGGGCGCGTTCACTCAAAGTCGGTTTTTGCCCTTGAAAGTTGAAACTACTTTTAGGGCAAATTCAAATAAAAAATCATGAAAAGAATATTGCATTCAATCGCCACAGGAATCATTTTGACAGGTATCGCTTTACCAGTACAAAGTTGTATTCTAAAGGACACCCAACCGAAAAAAATTGCGTTAACCACCCAATACGTGGAGGAAGCACCCAAAGAGCAATATGTAAAAGTTGCATTGCTTTTGGACACTAGCAATAGTATGGATGGATTAATCAACCAAGCGAAATCACAGCTATGGGATATCGTGAATGAGTTCGCGCATGTACGTTGCGGGAACGAAACCCGTCCTACTTTGGAAATTGCCCTATACGAATATGGCAACGATAACCTATCCGCTAGAGAAGGCTATGTGCGACAGGTATTGTCTTTTAGCAGTGATTTGGACGATATTTCCGAGAAACTGTTCTCTTTGACCACGAATGGTGGGGAAGAATTCTGCGGAAAGGTCATCAATACATCTCTTAAACAATTGGATTGGGGGAAAAATCAAGACGATTTAAAAATGATTTTCATTGCCGGAAACGAGCCTTTTACCCAAGGAAAGTTGAACTATAAAGATGCGGTCACCGATGCCAAGGAAAAAGGGATAGTAGTCAACACCATTTTCTGTGGGGGATATCAGCAGGGTATTCAAACCGAATGGAAGAATGGCGCAATCCTTACTGGAGGAGAGTATATGTCCATCGACCACAATCGTGAAGTAGTTTATGTAAAAACCCCTTATGACAAGGTCATTATTGAGCTGAATTCAAAATTGAATGATACCTACATCTCTTATGGTGCGGCTGGCGTACGGAAGAAAGCAATGCAGTCTACCCAAGATGCCAACGCAGCCGAATTGGAAGAAGCTGTTGTGGTAAAAAGAGCGGTAAGCAAAAGCTCCAGAGTTTACAAAAACAGTTCTTGGGATATGGTAGATGCGGTAGCCGAAGAAGAAATTGAGCTTGCAGAGATTCCAAAAGAAGATTTACCGAAAGAACTGCAAAACAAATCCACCAAGGAAATTGAAGCGTATCTCGAAAAAAAGAAAGTAGAGCGTGAAAAAATCCAGAAAAAAATTCAGGAGTTGAATTCGAAGCGTGAGGAATATATCGCAGAAAGCAACAAAGCTGAAAAAGGAGAATTGGAAAATGCGTTGTTACGCGCCATTAAAAAACAAGCGGCTGACAAGAACTATAGTTGGGATAAATGATTGAAGGATTTTCTTGTAGCCTGTGAAATGGTCCGCCTTTGGCGGGCCATTTTTATTAGTTGGCTGCCGGACAATAACAATCGTATCGCTTGCCATCATCACTTTGACCAAAGTCATATCCTAAAGTGATTTGGTGAAATCCGCCATTGTCGAAACGAATATCGCCGGATTGATACGAATAGTTATAAGAGAACATAAAGTTCTTGAAATTCACCCCAACAATTGGTGTGAACAACTGCAAACGTTGTTCGCCAAAGCTTCCATTTTGTTGGAATTGCGCTCCGTCAAAACTTCTTCGATACGATAGCCCTGCCCAAACCGTTCCAAAATTCACATCGCGATACACCTTCGCATTGATGTCAATCGTTTGTTCTTCAGTAAACTCCGTGACCTGATATAGGACCGATGGCTCGATTCGCGTAGTCCGTCCGAAAACGTAACCTACCGAAAACAAATATCTTCTCAGGTTGTCAAATTCAGCAACGCTGTATAAATCACGTCCTGAACCTAAAATATTCAAAGCCGCAAAGTGGGCGTAGAATTCGAAATAGTTGTAAGACATCCCCAAGTCTAAATTGAAATAACTTGTGGTGTTTTTGGTTCCGCTTACCACTGGGTCTGGTACCACAGAACGAAATTCGGTTTCATCCAAGCTACTCAAGATAGCTCCTGCACTCAATCCCAAAGACAATTGATTCAAGGTTCTAAAATCCCCTCCCAATTGTAAGTGATGTGCGTAAGTTCCTTTAAAACCCGTTTGTGAATGGTACCCGTTGGAATCATTGAAAAGAATTACCCCAACACCACTGCGCTCCCCAACTCTGACGTTTGCATTTAACGTTTGCAGGTTTGGCGCTTCGTCTACACTAAACCATTGTTGTCTGGCCGTGAGACGAATCTTTCCGCCTTCGCTAATGCCCGCCATTGAAGGGTAAACGAGATAATAGTTATCCGCCAAATAATCGAAATAAACCGGGATACCTTCTTGTGCTCGGCTATAAACAAAAGACAGTAAAATCGTTGTAAGGAAGAAAAAGCGTCTCATGCAAGATTGTGGGGCTAAGGTTGACATGTCTCAATAATCAAATACATAACGGATGATACATCACATTATTATGTATTGTTCTTCAATATTTACTTTGGTATTTTTGTAGAAATAACAATGCTATGAAAGAATTCAACATAACGGTAGCCACCACTCAAAACCCTAAAATACTAAAATTTGAAGCCAATCATTTTTTGGTTAAGGATAATTATGAGTTCAAAAACATCGATGAGGCCAAAAATTCACCATTGGCCCAGCAACTTTTTTACCTTCCCTTTATCAAAACCATATACATTTCTGGGAATTTTATTGCCATGGAGCGTTTTGATATAGTGGAATGGGACGATGTTAAAGATGAAGTAGCTCAACAATTGGTTGAATACTTAAATGCCGGAGAACCCGTGGTTCATGAAACGGAAGGGCAGTCCAAACAAGCTATTACCTTGTATGCGGAGGTAACGCCCAATCCCGCAGTGATGAAATTCGTGGCGAACAAAAAAATCGTCCCCAACATTTTCGAATATAAAAACATTGATGAAGCGAAGGATGCGCCCCTGGCCCAAGCCTTGTTTCATTTTCCATTTGTAAAGGAAATCTTCTTCGACGAAAACTACATTTCCGTTTCCAAATACGATATGGCCAATTGGGAAGAAGTTACCCAAGAAGTTCGAGAATTTATCCGAAACTATCTAGCGGATGATAAGCCGGTAATCAATGAAGCTGCGATTGCAGCAGCGAAACCTTCTAAAATTGATAATGAAGCCGCTCAGGATTATGATGACACCTCCCTTCAGATTATCGATATTTTAGAAGAATACGTAAAACCTGCTGTAGCCAGTGATGGTGGAAACATTTTGTTTCAATCTTATGAAGAGGATAGCAAAACCGTCAATGTCATCTTACAAGGTGCTTGTAGCGGCTGCCCATCGTCCACCTTCACGTTGAAAAATGGTATCGAAACCATGCTCAAAAACATGATGGGAGACAAAGTAAACGAAGTAGTGGCCATTAACGGCTAGTTTACCTGTCGACAAAATCCTTTCTTTTTCGTATCTTAAAGGATAATAAAAACACTAATCATGGCAGTTTTAAAAGTTATTGAAGTTTTGGCCAACTCCAGTGAAAGTTGGGAAGAAGCCACCAAAAATGCGCTGGAACAAGCGTCAAAATCTGTAAAGAACATTCGCTCGGTGTACATCAATGAGCAAAGTGCTTCTGTAAAAGATGGAAAAATTGATGATTATCGCGTAAATGTGAAAATCACCTTCGAAGTCAAGTAAACCAAAACGCATTCTAAATCTAAGCGCCTTTGGCGCTTTTTTTATTCAATCCCCTCAAGAAAGTGCAAAACAAACACGCCAACGCCCTCATCCACGAGACCAGTCCTTACCTGTTACAACATGCGCATAATCCTGTGGATTGGTATCCTTGGAACGCGGAGACTTTGGCCAAAGCTGTGGCAGAAAATAAGCCCATCTTGATTAGTATTGGATATGCTGCCTGCCATTGGTGTCATGTTATGGAACATGAATGTTTTGAGGATGAAGAAGTGGCCCAAATCATGAACCAGGGTTTTATCAATATCAAAATTGACCGAGAAGAACGCCCTGATGTTGACCAAATCTACATGGATGCCATTCAGCTGATGTCTGGTCATGGCGGTTGGCCCTTGAATATTGTGGCGCTGCCTGATGGAAGACCGTTTTGGGGAGCGACCTATGTACCCAAAGAGAAGTGGATGAACGTTCTTTCCCAATTGCAATCCGTTTACCACAAGGAACCGAAAAAGGTGGAAGAATATGCGGCGAACCTCACACGTGGAATATCCGCCGTAAACGACCTGACCGAAACCGAAAAAACAACACGTTTTGACCTGGAAGCGCTAAAAGATAGCATTGCTTCGTGGGCCCAAGCGTTTGACACCTTTTTAGGGGGATACAAACGCGCCCCTAAATTCATGATGCCGAACAATTGGGACTTTTTGCTACACTATGGACATCGCACCAACGATACTGAATTACTAGAACATGTAAATACCACATTGCGACGCATGGCGTACGGTGGAATTTTTGACCATGTCGGAGGAGGCTTTTCAAGGTATGCGGTAGATACCAAATGGCATGTGCCTCATTTTGAAAAAATGCTTTACGACAATGCACAGTTGGTCAGTTTGTATGCCAAAGCCTACGCCTTTACCAAAAATGTCTTGTACAAGGAGGTAGTCCAAAAAACCATTGCTTTTGTTCAAGAAGAATTACAATCTCCTAACGGGGGATTTTACGCCTCTTTAGACGCAGACAGCCTGAATACTGAGGGTGTTTTACACGAAGGGGCCTTCTACGTTTGGGAGAAAAAAGAACTCGAATCCCTTTTAAAAGATGATTTTGAGGTTTTTCAAACGTATTTCAACATCAATTCTTATGGCTTGTGGGAAGAAGATAACAGCTATGTTTTGATTCGAGACAAGTCTAAAGACGAGGTCTCCGCACAGTTTGACATTTCCATTTTAGCATTGGAAGAACGAATCCAAAATAGCTTAAACATCTTAAAAAAAGAAAGAGAGACTAGAAGTCGCCCCAGGTTGGATGACAAAATACTATGCTCATGGAACGCTTTGATGCTCAACGGTTTTGTGGATGCCTATCGCTACCTGGAAGAACCCAAGTATTTAAGATTGGCTTTGGATACGGCTACTTTCATCAAAGACAAACTATTTACCGAAGCGGGAGGTTTATATCGCAATCATAAAGCAGGGAAAAGTACCATTCATGCCTTCTTGGAAGACTACGCTACGGTAATTGAAGCGTTCATCAACCTATTTCAAGTTACCCAAGATGAAGTTTGGCTATCCGATGCAAAGCAGCTATTGGATTTCACCCAAAAGCACTTTTCTGATACAACTACGGGAATGTTCTATTTCACCGCTGATTTTGATGCAAAATTGATTCGACGTACCATCGAAACTGGGGACAACGTGATTTCGGCTTCCAATTCCATTATGGCGAAAAACCTATTTGTTTTTCATAAGCTCTTCCCGCAGGAAGGCTTTGCAAAGCAGGTTGACCGTATGTTGGAAACCATTTCCCCAACACTTGAAAAATATCCTTCTAGTCATGCTAATTGGCTACACCTCGTTTTATATCGCGAAACTGCTTTTTATGAAATCGTGGTTTCTGGCAAGAACTACCAACCCATAGCCTTGGAGTTCATCACACAATACTTGCCCCATACCGTTTTAGTGGCATCCGCTGAAGAAGGCAATCTACCCATACAACAACAAAAACATGTTCTTGACAAAACCCTGATATATGTTTGTCAGGAAGGGGCCTGTTCTTTGCCTGTGGAATCGGTGGAAAACGCAAAGAAACAATTATCTTAACCTCTGGTTTACCTTAACACAAGTTTAAACTTGAGGATTTGATTTGAATAGGGCATTTATGTAGGTTTCCCAAAAAGACAATACTCCATGGAAAAATTCACGGATTACCAACGTCATATTGAAAAAGCCATTGATTGGGTTTGGAATATGCTCCCCAATTTGATTCTAGCGATTATCCTTCTGGTTGTCGGATGGTGGATAGTAAAGGTGATTAACCGTTTGGTACGTCGCTTCTTTGAGAAAAAAGATTACGACCCTACCCTGGAAAGTTTTCTGCAAAGCTTTATCAGTATTGGCCTTAAAGTATTGTTGTTTGTATTGGTCGTGACGCAATTGGGTGTAAAAACATCATCACTCATTGCGCTTTTAGGTGCTGCGGGACTTGCAATTGGATTGGCTCTGCAAGGGTCGCTATCCAATTTCGCAGGTGGGGTATTGATACTGCTTTTTAAACCTTTTAAAGTAGGAGACTGGATTTCTGCCCAAGGCGTGGATGGAGCCGTAAAGGAAATCACCATTTTCAATACCAAGCTCACCACTTTTGGAAATCAAATTGCCATTATTCCGAATGGGCAACTTTCCAATGGTAATGTTGTAAACTACAATGCTGAACCCATACGAAGGGAGAACTACATTGTAGGCATCAGTTATAACTCCAACATCAAAACAGCAAAAGATATTTTACTTGAGATTTGTGAAGCAGATGACCGCATCTTAAAAGACCCAGCACCCGAGGTTTATGTGGATAGTCTTGCAGACAGTTCCGTCAACCTTACGTTGCGTTTTTGGGCACCCAATGAGGTGTTTTGGCCTGCCCGTTTTAATGTTATTGAATCCTCGAAACTACGTTTTGATGAGGCGGGTATTGAGATTCCATTCCCGCAGCGGGTGGTTCATGATGCTGCAAGTGACTAATTCACTTTTTCCCTTGAAGCACAAAATCCTTTAGATAATAAGGCTCAAAGTAGGCAACATCCTCACAATCTTGAGTGTCGAATTTTTTTAATGCTAAAGGACCCATCTCTTTGGCAGAGGGCACAAGGTTCGTATTAAAGTTGAAATTGGAATGGTATCCAAGAATCGATTGGCATTTTTCAGCGCCATTACCCACCACCCACACTTTGTAGAAGTCTTGAAAATCTGAAAAACTATTTTCATCAATGATTTCAGCACGCGTCTCTCGAATCTCTTCATGTTTCGCGTCGTACACTGCGGAATATACTTCCATGCGTCTCGCATCCAAAACCGGAATCACCACTTCATTTCGGCCCATGACAATTTGTGTTGCCATGCTTTGCAAGGTAGGTACTGAAATCAAAGGTAGGTCTGCCGAAAAACAGAGTCCTTTGGCCGCTGACACCCCATTGCGCAAACCAGTGTAGGAGCCTGGTCCTTTACTTATTGCGACGGCATCCAATTGCGAAAAAGACCAACCTAATTCAGACTTCAATTCCTGTATGAACACATGAAGTTGTTCAGAATGGGAATATGATTCGGCATTGTTTTCTTTCAATAATGCCAACTCCTTGTTCTCAAAAGCGCTAACGGAACAATTCTTCGTAGCGGTCTCCAAGTTCAAAATTCGGGTCATAGGACCGCAAAGATACGCTAGTCAAGGGTAATCGGAATACCAAAGTAGAATTCCAAAATTTTCAATCTGAAAATGTAATCGTATTTAGTTCGAATGACATCGGCCTCTGCATTATCTACTCTAGCCTGCTCTTGACTAAAATCAAAAGCATTCATCAATCCCACATTGAAACGTTCTTTGGAATATTCATAAGCTAGTCTTCTAGCTTCCAAGGTTTTTATTGCGGCGTCGTAGGATTTGGAAAAGGTTTTCACATCGACATAAGCTTGATTCACTGTATTTTCCAAATCCAGTTTATCCTGTTCAAACTGTAGTTCTGCCATTTTCAATCCGAATTTAGATATGCTCTCCACGGTTCGAGCGCTCCAT
>CALBPG010000234.1 GCA_937899065.1 uncultured Allomuricauda sp. | reverse complement strand
GTTCTATTTTGATTCCGTCTTTTGAAGACATTAAAATTACAGCAATGCAAGTAGGTGCCTTAGGCTGCGGTATTTCGGGCTCCGGACCCTCTGTTTTTGCTTTAAGCAAAGGCAAAGCCAATGCGGAACGCGTTGCGGACCAAATGAAAAAAGTGTACCAACCTCTTGACATTGATTTTGATATTCATATCTCTTCTATAAATCAACAAGGCATAAAAATCATATCCTAACCATGCAGTTCTACAGTCTTGGTAATCCTGAATACAAAACTTCTTTTAGGCAGGCGGTAATTACGGGTATCGCCCCTGACCGTAGCTTGTTTTTCCCAGAGTATATTCCCGTCTTTCCGAAAGGTTTTTTTGAAACCATATCAGAAAAGGATACCATTGAGATTGCTTTCGAAGGCATCAAGGACTTCGTGGGAGATGAAATTCCTAAAGAAAAACTGAAGGCGATTCTGGAACAAGTCTTGGACTTTGATTTCCCTTTGGTTTCCATTGAAGAAAAGGTAAGTACCCTTGAACTTTTTCATGGCCCCACCATGGCCTTTAAAGATGTTGGTGCACGCTTTATGGCCAATTGTCTAGGTTATTTTTCCGAAGGAGAGCGGCAAGAGGTTACGGTACTGGTGGCAACATCTGGTGATACCGGTGGTGCTGTAGCAAATGGTTTTCTTGGTGTTGAAGGCGTGAACGTTGTGATTCTGTATCCCAGCGGTAAGGTCAGTGAAATTCAGGAAAAACAATTAACCACCCTTGGTCAGAATATTACAGCCTTGGAAGTGACAGGTACTTTTGACGATTGCCAACACATGGTGAAAACTGCTTTTTTGGATACCACAATCACCCAAAAACGAAAGCTTACCTCTGCCAATAGCATCAACGTGGCCCGATGGCTCCCTCAAATGTTCTATTACCTCATCGCTTGCCAAAAATTTCAGGGTAATTTAGAGGACATTGTTTTTTCCATTCCTTCTGGAAATTTTGGAAATATTTGTGCAGGTATGGTCGCCCAGCGTATGGGTATGCCCGTAAAGCACTTCATCGCAGCCACGAATGTCAATGACGTGGTTCCTAGGTTTATGAAAAACAATAATTACGAGCCTAAACCCTCCATAGCCACAATTTCGAATGCGATGGACGTTGGTGACCCTAGCAATTTTGTCCGCATTCAAAAATTGTATCAAAACGATTTTGAGCTGCTTTCAGAACATCTCTCCAGCTACTCTTTTACGGATGAAGTCACCCGAAAGGCGATGAAACATCTATATACCAACGAAAACTATATAGCCGACCCACATGGAGCTGTTGGGTATTTAGGGATACAATCCTTCAGAGAAAAACACCCGGAAAAACACGGCATCTTTCTGGAGACTGCTCATCCGGTAAAGTTTCTTGATGTTGTCCAAGACACCCTAAATATCGAACCAGAGGTGCCCAAACAAATTGCGAATATCCTACATAAGCCCAAACATGCAATTCCGGTATCAAATTATGAAGGATTGAAAGCTTTCTTAATGGAAAACTAAAGTTTAGGAATTGTCAATAGGCTGTTCAAAATAATAGCTGAATTCCCTTCTTCGCCTCTGGGAAATCCGATAAATTTGCCGGATAAATTCACAGCATGAAACAAACTGCGCTATCTGAAGTCCATAAAGCCCTAGGCGCCAAGATGGTCCCCTTTGCGGGATTCGAAATGCCCGTATCCTATGAAGGTGTAAACGCTGAACATGAAACCGTTCGGAAAGCGGTTGGCGTTTTTGACGTTTCACACATGGGAGAGTTTTTGGTAGAAGGACCTCAGGCTTTGGCATTGCTACAAAAAGTCACATCAAACGATGTTTCGAAACTTACCGTGGGTAAAGCACAGTATAGTTGTTTCCCCAATGAAACTGGCGGTGTTGTTGATGACCTCATTGTCTATAAAGTTAAAGAAGAAACCTATCTCTTGGTTGTGAACGCATCCAATATCGATAAAGATTGGGCACATATTTCCAAATACAATGAACATTTTGGAGCAAACCTCCGCAACGTTTCGGACGACTATTCGCTTTTGGCCATTCAGGGTCCAAAAGCAGTGGAAGCCATGCAATCCCTTTCTTCCCTCGATTTGTCCGAAATCAAATTCTACAATTTTGTGGTTGGTGATTTTGCAGGCATCCCGCATGTGATCATTTCGGCTACTGGCTACACCGGTTCAGGCGGGTTTGAAATCTATTGCAAAAACAGCGAAGTGGAACAAGTTTGGAGTAAAGTACTCGAAGCTGGTGCCAATTTTGGTATCAAACCTATTGGCCTTGCTGCGAGGGATACCCTTCGTTTAGAAATGGGCTATTGCCTATATGGTAATGATATTGATGACACTACCTCTCCTATTGAAGCTGGATTGGGTTGGATTACCAAGTTCACCAAAGAATTTGTGAATCACGAAGCGTTGGCGCAGCAAAAAGCTGACGGACCCAAACGGAAATTGGTAGCCTTTCAAATTGAAGAACGCGGAATTCCGCGAAAAGACTATCCTATTTTAGATATGGCAGGCAATGAAATCGGACAAGTAACATCGGGCACTATGTCCCCTTCTCTTTCCAAAGGTATTGGACTGGGCTATGTTACCGTGGAAAATGCCAAAGTAGGTTCCGAAATCCAAATCCAAATCAGAAAGAATAGTGTGCCTGCTTCCGTGGTCAAACTCCCTTTTTATAAACCCAGCGAGTCGTAAACTTAGTGCAGAAAGCGAAGAAGAGAATCCTTATTCTAGGCGCTAGCGGTTTTATCGGAAACGCCATTTACAAAGAACTGTGTTCGTACTTCGACACCTACGGCACCTATTGCAGTAATCCGCTTTTTCGGGAAAACCAACAGTTTTTTCGATACGATTTGCGGGAGGATGACATTTTTAGGGTATTGGAGCAGGTAAAACCCCATTTCATCATCTCTGCGCTACGAGGGGACTTTAGTGCCCAAGTAATGGCCCATCAACACATACTTGAGTATATAACCCGACGCAAAAATTGCAAACTATACTTTGTTTCTTCAGCGAATGTCTTTGATGCATATAGCAAGTATCCTTCCTATGAAATGGATAAGACCTTATCGGAAAGTATTTATGGTCGGCTGAAAATCAAAATTGAGAATATGATGATGCGGTTGCCCAAAGAAAAAACTGCCATCTTAAGAGTTCCAATGGTATTTGGAAACACCTCACCACGCATTAAGGACATCAAAACTCAGCTAGCACAAGAAGAACCCATTGAAGTGTTTCCCAATCTCATAATCAACGTCACCAACGACGACCGTTTGACCCAACAAATTCATTATCTTATTAATCAGGATAAATCAGGTATCTATCATTTGGGTAGTGTGGATTTAGTCCAACATGAGGAATTCATCAAAGAGGTCATCAAACGCTTGGGGAACTTTCATCCTGTTCTAAAACGGGTTTTTACTACCAATGAAGACCGTTACCTGGCCGCTCTCCCCAAGGACAATCTTTTGCCGAAAAACCTGAGAATTCAATATCAAGATATTATTGACCACCATCTTACCGTAGAGTGAGGTCAATGTAAGGGCGAGGCGCAAGTATAAACTCAGGTACAAGCTCAAATTCAGGCTCAAACGCAAGTACAAGTTCAAGCTCAAGTACAAATTTAATTAGCGTATTAATATTCTGGGGTTAACTTAATAGTTCTCGCATCATAAAGCGAAGTTCGTGGTAGGCGTCAAAACCTAGAGGATTATTGGAGTAAATCACTACGGTGTATTCGGTGTCAACAAACATCAAAAGTTGGCAATGAATCTGTTCTCCGACACCACCGGAGTGGGAAACTTCGCGGCTTTTCAATCGATTCGAATCAAAAAAACCATAAGCGTAGCGTACCCCTTTTTCCAATTCCACTTTGCCTTCCATCATGTTTTCGGTCATTCCTTCAGGCAATAATTCATGAGTCAATAGGGCTTTCGAAAACTTATGCATATCCATTAAGGTGGATTCAGCACCTCCTGCCCCAAAACCACATCCAGTAGACTTCATATCTGCAGGTTCCAGAAGGTTCGTACGGATGTAATCACAATACGACTGGCCACTTAACTTTTCGATGATACGGCCCAACAATACATAACCCGAGTTGGTATAGCGCCATTTTTTCCCCGGTTTGTGCTTTAATTTTTTATCCTTTAGAATTGAAACCAGTTCTGCATGTGTCTTTTGGGTAGGGTTTAAAGGGTCTAATCCAAGTCCCATCATAAACACATCTGGCAGTCCATTGGTATGGGTCAATAAGTGATGTATGGTAATATCTTGTGCTCCTTTATTTTCTTTGAACTCGGGTAAAATGTCTCTGATTTTTGTGTCCAAGGTTAGTTTGCCTTTCGCCACCAACTGCATGGTTGCCACACCAGTGAACATCTTTCCCATGGAAGCAATATTGAAATGGGAGTGGTTTTCATTCTCGGTATTCGACTTGCTGAAGCCAAATGTTTTTTGATATAAAATGGAATCTGTTTTTGCGATTAGAATTCCACCATGCAGTACACCTTTGGCATCAAGTACTTCGCATTTTTCTTGAATTAGTGCTATCTTATCAACACTGGGAGTTTTGGAGATTGGAAAATACGGGAGCATTAGAATCGCTACCCCTAGAAAGTATGATTTCATATTGAGAAGGTTGAGTTGTTATTTAAAAGAAAGACGGTAAATTTGGTTCGCCGTTGCAAAACAAGATGTTAGAAGCCACTGAATTGGAACGTCGCAAACCGGTTTGGAAAGCGCTTTCAGAATTCTATTTGGATACTGAATTGCAACCCTCGGATTACGACCATGTTGCCAGGGTTTTAGGCTCATCTGGTTTCACGCTGACCGAGCTAAAAGCAATTGACCGTTTTGAAGTATTTCCGGTTTTAATAAACAATCTTCTCAGTCCAACCGGGGTCTGGACTGCTTTTGATGAACCATGGCTCCATGAAAAGTGCGTCATAGCCTGCAAAAAGAAAAATCATGCGCTGGTGCGCTTAAAGAACTTTATCGTCTATTCGCTGTTTGTCGGAATAATGAAAAAGCAATGGCGTGAAATTGAAAAAAGAATAGAATAGATTATTTATAATAAAGCGTAAAAACATGGAAAAACTGAATGATACTCAAATAGAAGACCAGCTAAAGGCACTAGACGGCTGGAGTTACAATACTGAAAGTATCCACAAGACGTATACTTTTAGTGATTTCAAAGCAGCTTTTTCTATTATGACGCGTATCGCGTTTGAGTGCGAAGCCATGAACCATCATCCCAATTGGGAAAATGTATACAATCGCCTTACCATTCATCTCAATACTCATGATGCAGGTGGTGTGACGGAATTGGATTTTGAATTGGCTAAAAAAATCGAGGAAATCGTTGAAATCTAAAAGTCAATGTAAATCCAAAAAAACTGTACCGCATTTTTTTACATTTGTTTTCCGTAATTTTTAAAATCAGAAATGGGAAGAGCATTCGAATTTAGGAAAGCCCGTAAAATGAAACGTTGGGCCGCAATGTCCAAAGCTTTTACACGTATTGGCAAAGAGATTGTCATGGCGGTAAAAGAAGGTGGTCCCGACCCTGATTCCAATTCCAAACTCCGTGCGGTTATTCAGAATGCGAAGGCCGTAAACATGCCCAAGGATAACATTGAGCGTGCCATTAAAAGAGCCTCTGATAAAAACCTTGGCGATTTCAAAGAGATACTTTTTGATGGGTATGGCCCTCATGGCATTGCCGTATTAATTGAGACCGCAACGGATAACAATACCCGAACGGTGGCCAACATTCGAAGCTATTTCAACAAGTGCAACGGCAGTTTGGGTACTTCAGGCTCTGTTGAATTCATGTTTGACCATACGTGTAATTTCCGAATCAATGCCGAAGGGGTAGACCCCGAAGAGTTGGAGCTGGAAATGATTGACTATGGCGCCGAGGAGGTTTTTGTAGACGATGATGGTATTTTGATTTATGCCCCTTTCGAAAACTTCGGAGCCATTCAAAAAGAATTAGAAGCTAGAGATTTCGAAATTTTATCCTCTGGTTTTGAACGCATTCCCCAAGTGACCAAAACACTAAACGAAGAACAAATTGCTGATATCGAAAAGCTATTGGAAAAAATTGAGGAAGACGATGATGTTCAAAATGTGTACCATACGATGGAGGAAGTATGATGTATACCGTTCAACCCTTTGTAAACATTCCGAATAGTATTCGACAAATTTGATAAAAACTATGCGCAGCGTTCTTCTCTTTATATTTCTCTTTTGTACTACAGCTTCCAGTTTTGGTCAAAATATGACGGTTGACCTCCTTATAGAAACCATCAAACAAGAAGCTGATACCATCAAGGTTGAAAACAATACCATAGAATTCGAGTTCAACGACGCGCTATTGATTTGCATTCATGATGAAAATGCCAATCGCATGCGCATCATTGCCCCTATCGTTCGTAAAGAACAATTGGATGAAGAGGAGATTTTGAACGCGCTGGTAGCAAATTTCCATTCGGTTTTGGATGTGAAATATGCTCTGAGTGATGAAATTTTATGGTCCGTATTTGCCCATCCCTTAAAGCAGCTATCGGAAGCGCAGGTGATAGATGCCATTCAACAGGTGTATGCCGCAGCAATTACCTTTGGCGATTCGTATTCCAGTACGAATTTGGTTTTCCCTGGAAACACTAAAAAGGTGGAAAAACCTAAACCAAAATCACTGAAAAAGACCTAGTAACTGTATTCGGGTACTCTTCCTTTCACACCTTCGAAAAAGGCATCTATAGCCTCGAAGTCTTTTTCCATATCTGAAGTTGGCCAAAAAGCCTCGGAGAATTTCACTTCTTTTTTCCCAAAGTCGAAAGCGACCAATACGATAGGAACATTTGCTTTTTTTGCGATGTAGTAAAAGCCTGTTTTGAGTTTATCCACTTTTTTGCGGGTTCCTTCTGGTGCTAAAGCAAAACGAAAAATCTTCTTGCTCTGGAATACCTCCACTACGCTATCCACGGTATTGGTGTTCTTGGAACGGTCCACTGGAGTACCTCCGGTCCATCGTAAGAACCATCCAAAAGGACCATCAAATAGGCTTTTTTTACCGATGTAATTAATTTCAATACCTAAAATGCTTCGGACAATCAATCCCAGAAAGAAGTCGAGCCAATGTGTGTGGGGTACCACGGCGACCACACATTGCTCCACATCTGGAAATTCACCATTGAACTCCCAACGCATGATTTTGAAATATAAAAACTTGGAAAAGCTTCTCATATGGGTATCCCTTTCGGGCTAGATTCTCTCAAAAAGCTTGCGCAAGCGCTCCGGACACATTTCGTTTTCCCAATCTGTACCCAGGGCATTCTCCCAAAGCGGTTTCATCCCCAATGATACTTGGACCAAAGTATCCAATTCATCTGCTGCTAAATTCGCGCACAATCCGGTGGGTAGATCAATTTGGTGCTTTTCCAACATCTTTTGGAAAAGGGCAACCCCTTTTGGGTAAAATTCTTCCAAATGTTGAAACACCAGGCAGTTCCCTATGCCGTGTTTGGTTCCCAAAAGATAAGACAGTCCGTAGCTCATGGCATGCGCAACACCCACCTGTGAATAGGCAATACTCATCCCGCCATGCCAAGAGGCCATCATCAATTTATCTTGTGCTTCTTCAGGAGGCAAATCCCCTAAAAAGACTTCTTTGCAAAGGGCAAGGGCCTTTTCACCATAACTTTGGCTGAAGGCGTTTAAATAGGTACCTTCCAATGACTCAATACAGTGGATGAAGCAATCCATTCCGGTGTAAAACCATTGCTCTTTTGGAACGGTCTCCGTAAGCTTGGGGTCCAAAATAACCTGGTCAAAAGTGGTATAATCTGAATTGATACCCAGTTTTTTGGTGGGTCCGAGTAGCACCGTGGTACGGGATACTTCCGCCCCAGTACCACTAATGGTAGGAATGCCTGCATGATACAACGAAGGTTCTTTCACCAAATCCCACCCCTGATAGGTTTCGGCTTTGCCTGGGTTGGACAACATTATGGAAACGGCTTTGGCCAAATCCAACACCGTTCCACCGCCAATACCAATAATTCCTGATGGAAGGTTTTCATGTTGATTCCTGAGATATTCTACTAGTTGGTCTACCTGCTTGGTTTTGGGTTCCTTTTCTGCGGAGATGAAGAGCACTTCGTCATCATACCGTAAGGGAATTTGCTCTGGCAAATACTTTCCTTCAAACCAATCGTCAACCAAAAAAATAAACGGTGCTTTGTTCCCTTTTCGTTGCTTGGACAGAATTTCGTCCAAGGCATAAAAACTTCCCCGCCCAAAAACCACTCTGGGTACCATAGGAAAGTTCTTGAACTTCATCTGCGTCTTTACTTTTTGATTTTCCTTTATCAAACTACATCCTCCTTCCTTTATAGATATTTTAAAATATCCTGTAAGCTGTTAAGCGTTAAATGACCATTGACTTCGGCTTCATTTGAAACCATTTCATGCGCCCAAGTGGTGTGAAACGGTACATGAACAGCCTTTCCGCCAAGGTTTAAAATAGGAACCACATCTGATTTCAATGAATTTCCTATCATCAAAAACTCTGAGATGGAAATATTGAGATGGTTTAACAAGATGGCATAATTATGTTCCTTCTTGTCACTCAACACCTCCACATGGTTAAAATATTTTGACAAACCCGATTTCTCCAACTTCCTTTCTTGGTCCAATAAATCGCCTTTCGTCAAAACGATAAGTCGGTACTTACCCTTTAGTTCTTCCAATACTTCCACCACGCCATCAAGCAACTCCACTGGTTTTGATATCATGTCTTTGCCCAAATCCAAAATCTCCCATAATACGTTAGGTGAAACTTTGTTTTGGGATAAATCCAAAGCGGATTCAATCATGGAGAGCATAAATCCCTTTACACCATAACCGTAGATTGAAAGATTGTCCATCTCCATCTTGAACAGCTCCTGGTCTATTTTATTTTTGGTTTCATACCCTTCCAAAAGCTCTGCGAATCGTTCTTCCACCTCCCGAAAATAGGTTTCATTCACCCAAAGGGTGTCATCGGCATCAAAGCCAATTACCTTTATGTTTTCGAATATATTTACATGGATTTAATGCCATTGCCAAAAAATACGGGGT
>CALBPG010000233.1 GCA_937899065.1 uncultured Allomuricauda sp. | reverse complement strand
ATAAAATGCAAGGGGAAAAGCGTTCATCCCGGTTTCGCCAAAGACAAAATGATTAACGCTCTTTTGGTAGCACATGAATTCGTCTCGATGTTACCCTTGCGTGAAGTTCCTGAGAAAACAGAAGGAATGGATGGATTTTTTCATGTACATACTTTAAAAGGCAGTGTAGAAAAATCAAAAATCGAACTCATTATCCGTGACCACGACAGAGAACTTTTCGAAGCGCGTAAACAACTGTTGTTGGACATCGCCGAAAAACTAAATGACCGATATGGGAAGGCGGTAAGCGTTCATATGGAAGACCAATACTACAACATGCGCGAAAAGGTAGAACCTGTGTACCATATCGTTGAAATTGCCGAAGAGGCTATGAAATCTATTGGAGTAGAACCTATCATCAAACCCATTCGTGGAGGAACCGACGGCTCCCAATTGAGTTTTATGGGGCTACCTTGCCCCAATATTTTCGCCGGAGGGCACAATTTTCATGGGCCATATGAGTACGTTCCTTTGGAAAGTATGCAAAAAGCAGTGGAAGTCATCGTCAAAATCTCAGAATTGACCGCTACGCAAATCCAATAAAAAAGCACCCCAAATAGGGGTGCTTTACGAGTTGAATATAGAGGTAATTATTTTTTGACCTCAGCGGAAAGCTTTTTGCTCATTTCCATAGAGATGGCTGAGCGGTCGAACTTCAATCGTCCGGCCATGGTCTCTATAACGCAAGAATAGTCCTTGTCGTTTAGTTCGACCACCTTACCGTGCAGGCCGCTTTTGGTAATAACTTTATCTCCTCTTTTTAGTGTAGAGGCAAATTTCTTTTCATCTTTCTGACGTTTGATTTGAGGTCGAATCATAAAAAAATATGCAACGACCATTATCAATATAAGCGGCAGAAAGTTTCCTAAGTTTTCCATGTTTGGATTATCCTAAAATTATTTTACGGGTCCTGCAGGAACCGTTTGTTTTGGGTTCACGAATGCTTTGATACGGAGCGTCTCCGACCCTTTTTCCGTATTTGCGGTCACAGTAACTGTTTTGGTAACTTGATTTTGACCAGAACCATTGAATTTTACCAACAAATCCCCCTGTGCGCCTGGTGCGATAGGGGTATTCTTCGGATATTCTGGAATGGTACAACCGCAACTACTTTTTGCGTCGGTGATGATTAAAGGAGCATTTCCGGTATTGGTAAAAGTAAAGCGCGTTTGTTGTGCGGTTCCTTGTTCGATAGTACCAAAATCATGTTCTGATTTGTCAAAGGTCATTACAGGCAATTTCTTCTGTGCCTCATCCCTACTGGATGCATTTTCAACATTCTCAGCTACAATTTTACTTGAAGCTTTTTCCTTGCAAGAAAGGCCCACAACAGCTACAAAAGCTAACAAGCCCAAACCAATAAAAGAAGCCGCTATTCCTGTTACACCAATCAT
>CALBPG010000232.1 GCA_937899065.1 uncultured Allomuricauda sp. | reverse complement strand
ATGGTATTTTTCCGCGTTAGTTTGTATTGGGGTGTTTTGGGCCCCGTTGCCTGCTACAATGAAAACCGGAGCGGTTATGGTTTCGGTTTGTTCAGGAGAATGAAACCCGAATCCAATGGCGGGAGCCATTACAAAAAACGCCTTGATTCGGTCATCTTTTACCTTGTCTTTATACGTTTTGTAAGATGCTACAATAAGACTGTCTTTTTCAAAATCGATGACTTCATCGGTTTTTGGAAACTCTGGCGGTGTTTCTCTATTTCCTGTTTTGGCATACCTATCCACATAGCCACCGGCCAAAGCAATGTTCGTGTAACCGCCCAAAGAAAAACCAACGCCACCAATCCGCTCGGGGTCTATTTTGGAGCCGATTTCTTCATTCTTTAGAATTTTCGTGAGCACGAATTGGATATCAATGGCTCTTTCCCACCATTTAACGAACTACCTTGGTTTTTTGTTGAAGGTAGAATTGCCATAGTGGTCCAGCGATACCACGATGTACCCCTCTTTGACAAAACGCTCCACAAACCAGGTTAAAGAGAATCTATTGCCTCCTGTTCCATGGGATACAATAAGTAAGGGTAGCTTTTCATTCAGCATTGATGCGTTTGGAACGGTCTCAATAATTTTGAAGAGGGCCTTTTCTTCAGTTTTTGCCTCTTTTTCCGAAAGCTTGTCCAAGGTAGGGTACCATGCCTCGGTGGTCAATGGTCTGCTTCGGGATGTGTCTACAAGCGTCAATGATTTTTGCCCGATGTTAAAGGTTCTTTCTTCTTTCTGACCGTATGAAAAAAGAAATGTGGCAAGGCATAGAAAAAGGATTGTTTGTCTCATATTGGGTTCGGTTGGTTCAAAGACAAACGAAAAGAGTCGTTGTTACACTAAAAATGACAAGAAAAGGTCATGCTAAACTGACCTGCCCGTTCGTTCAGGCGGGTTTCACCATCTGTTGCCAACATGGAAAAAGACCCTGAATCCAGTTCAGGGTGACCATCTTTCGTCATGCTGAACTGACCTGACCGTCCGTTCTGGCGTGTTTCAGTATCTATTTGCAGTTTACTTCTTCATCAAATCCGATAACCAACTCACGCCACGAACTCCAGTGCTAGGAAAGGCGGTTTGGTGACTCCCTTTCAAAACAATTTTTTCCAAAACAAGGCTTTCATCCTTTCGGTTTTGTAACAGGATAATGAATTCATCCGCTGCTGAGCCTAATTCCGATTCCAAATTCCCATAAGAAATAAAGACATTGGCGTTTAGTTTTTCATCAATACTGCGTTTGGATGATACTTCGGATAGAAAGGGCACATCTCCCTGAACCGATGGACTCCCCAAAATATAGTTTTTGAACGTATCGGGTTGGGACAACAAGACGTAGCCACCGAACAAACCTCCTAAAGAATAGCCAAAATAGGCTCGGGTCGTTGGGTCCGTACGATAATTTTCTTCTACGTAAGGGATGATATCGTTTCGAATAAAACCGAGATGCGCTGAAGCCTGGCCAAAATGATACTTGGCTTGGTGTTCTTCATTTTTGGAGGGAACCACGGAATAATCGCGATACCGACTTACGTGAGAACCGACCTCTTCCAATAGGGTTTCGGACATATCGGTTTGCCAAGAAATCCCAACCAAAACCGCATTTTCCATCAGGTATTCCGTGGAAGCGGACAAAATATCCATATGCCAGATGGCATCCGTAAAGTAAATGACCGGATGTATGGAATCTTTATGTTCAGAATAGTTTTCAGGCAGTTTTACATATAGCTCGTACTGTCCTCCCGATTTGGAATCTTTGATGGGAATGACCTCAGTCCTTGGAATTTCATAGGCTTTTGGCGCCTTGGTTTCAACTGTTTCTTGTGTTTTTTCGGGAAAGGGTTCTTTTTGGGTTTGGCAAGCAGATGCCATCATGGCTAGCCCCAATAGGGAAAAGAAATACGTTTTCATGTTTTGATTGATGTTCAATTGTGTCGCAGCGACAGCGGAAGATAAATCCTTTGCTAGGAAAACGGTTTGGGTTTAACCTTTTGTTGGGAGGTCTTCGGACCACTATGGCTTTAATAGGTCCCTGACTTCATCTATCGTACTTTCTTTTAGAATAACATCAATCGTCGATGAATTAATTTTATTAAGATTTACTTTAGTAGAATATATAATGTCTTCGGCCACGCCCAAAACGACTAAATCGGTTTTGTTTTTAACAGGTATGTTTTTAAACTCTAGATTGTCTGTCCATCTAAATCGAGAAATGAAAGAGTTAATATCATTATAAACAAAATAAACTTTTAAATAATCTAGCTCCTTTAAGTTTGGCACTAGTTCAAAGTTTACCAAATAATCAGGCTTAACCACCACATCTATATTTATCCATTTAAGCTTGTCTAGGAAAACCCTACCCGTAATGTTGTAGTTCGGCACTCTTGTCTGACCCGGTAGCATTTCGGGAATAAGAGTATCAATTTCGCGTAAATAATATCTCAGAGAATCACGTGGAATACTCTTTTCAAGCTCAATTCCATACTCCTCATCAAACTCCATTATTGTCACATAAACTTCCTGTTCTTTCCAAGTAAACTGGTTTAATGTATCTACACTAGCACTATAAATACCATTAGTTCCAACTCGGTCATCAGGAAATGTTATTCCAATCTTCTCGTTTTCCTTTAAACTCAAGCTTTTTCCATCGGACTTAAAATCCAAATAAATAACTCCCGAAGATTCTAGCAGTTCACCTTTTTCTGTGATTGTGTTAATGTTGTTAAGTAGTAGTTCTTCAAAGTCATAAAACTCTTTTAGCTCCAGGGTAATTTTTTGACTTTCGTTGACATCGAATACATCTCTCCTAAACAAAATTTTGGTTCCTTTTTGACCTACAATTTCTTTTAAGGAGGTAGTGTCTAAATCAAAGCTTTGCATCTTAACCTCGCTAATATTCCTTAACGGATTTTGGGGTTTCACTGTTTCTTTTTCATTCTCACAACTGGATGTTAAAAGGAATAAAACAACAATGAAAAGAATCCTTAGCTTTTTCATGATTGTAATAAATTAAGGTTTAAGATACTTCTAAAACAAAGTTCGATTTACATGTTATGAATTAAATGTAACCAAGTTTTTAATAAGCACGATTATTTGGAAAACCATTTGAAAAAGGTAAATCACTTGAAAAATAAAGACCTCACGAACCTTAATTAATTTTTTCTTAAAGCTCTCCGACTTAATTATTAGGGTGGCAATCCACATGGTAACTTCGAAGCCGTAATGGAAGACAAAAAGATTTAGGCTAAAAAATAGTAATACCCAAAAGACCTCATGAGGAATTGCATCGCCAAATGGATTAATGAAATGAAGAATACCGGTGATAACAATCCCACCAAAAAGAAAGACGACTGTTTTACGAGAAAGACGAATCCTTTTTGTTAAGAATGAAAAAATCAAAAAATTGATGCTACCATAAAACAAAAAGTAAAACGCTATCATCTTTTTGACTTTTACTGTCTCCCAATCTCCTCAATCCTCTCCCCACAAATCTCCTCAGTTAACTTTTTCAACTCGTTTACCCGTTCGGCCAAATAGGCTAGTTCATCTTTGGTGATTTGATATTCATCCATTTTATAACGGGCATCGATATAGGCACGTTTGAGGAGTTCAAAACGGTGCTTTTCTTCATCAGTGATTTTGGGGAATACGGCAAACCGCATATCGCACATTTCTACTTTTATGCCTAAGGTTTCCAGATTATGGTCTTTGGGGCGGTAGTCGGTAAACACCAATAAAACGGTAGTGTAGAATTGTTCGACAGCTTGATGAAGATAAAATGCAGCTTTATGCAAACTACTTCGTTCCAAAGCATGTTGAAAATCAATCAGAAATTCGTTTGCGCTCGTAAACCATTGGTCAAAATGGTCTTGCGCTTTTTGGCGGTATTGTTCTGGCATCAGTTTTTTGGGGTGTGCCAATTTGAACTTATCCGAATCATAGAGCACAATGCCCTCTTCTTTAATGTCCTTAAAAAAGTAATTGCCCATGGTCAACGAGGCATTCAATTGCTTTATACCATGGAAGATGAGGCTTACAGGGGTGGTCACTTTTCCGGTACCAATCAGCTCAGCTTTGACCTTGTCCTCTATTCGAAATTTTTGCTTGAAATCTTCATGTGTGAGCACTACGAGTATGTCAAAATCACTTCGATATTCGTAGGTGATGCCTTTTTCCACATACTGGTCCTCCACCCAATTGCCGCGAGCGTAGCTGCCAAAGAGAATGACCATTTCTACCAGTTTGTGGGCGGATAACTCTTCGGCTAGAAGTTTAAGTTCGTCTTGTTTGGATTTGGGTAGGTGGTTCATGTATGCAAAGTAGGGAAATATCTGGGTTGTAGTTAAATGTCTTTTCTAGTTATCGTTACACCTTGATTTTTAAGAGTATTTTCAAAAACATCAATGACATTTTTTTCAAGCGCCAAAGAAAAACCACCATCCTTTCCGTTTGCTCCCCCAACTATCTTTAGGTAAGGTCCGACCCTAATCACTTTTTTAAATTCTATATTCTTGATTTTATCAAATTCAAAATCTACCTCAACAAATTTAAAGGGCATAAGAGGTCTTTTTACAATCAACTTGGTTTTCGTTATATGAAAAGTTTTGATTTTTCTGATTAGTTGGATAATTCCAAATAATATCAAAAACAAACCAGCGAAATACAAAAAGGAATAAGATTCAGACCTAGCAGAAAAAACAATGCCTAAATTTACCTCGAGAAAGAAATCTAAGATATATGGGAGGCTCTTTCTCCAATTGACGTTTATATCCAATAAGTTCTTCATGTCAGGCAAAACTAAATTTTCGGCACCCATAACCCCACTTGCTCACGATAGTTTTCGTATTCCTCTCCAAACCGTTTCACCATGTTTTTTTCTTCGAGAGGGCGTACCACAATATGCCAGAGAACTCCACCCAAAAGGGCATACGCCAAAACCGGGAGGGAAGCAAAATACAGGGCTACGGCCGCTCCTTGTACTATTCCGGTAAGCGCCATGGGGTTTCTTACGTATTTATAGGGGCCAGCAATGACCAATCTTTTGGTCTGGTCAGCGGGTAGGGGCGTGCCGTCGCCATGTTTCACAAAGACATGCGCACTAGCTAAATTAAAAGCACTGGCCAAGATAAAAAGGAGTATTGCAATGATTTTATGGGTGAAAGAAGAAGGATGTTCGTGACCAAAAGCTTCTAAAATAATCCAAGGGAACAACACCAAGGTCACCGACCAAATACTTATGATTTGAACAAAGGTCTTCAATCCATTCTGAAAACGACTAGCGGATTTGGATTCTCGAAACACTTCGGATTGGAAAACCAGAAACAGGTTATAGCAAAGGCCTAGCAACATCAAGGTAGTGGGCAAATAACCGCCTAAAGTCAAAATGGAAGCATTTAAACAATACAAACTGCCAAAGGCAAAACCACCCAGAATGATAAATTCAAGCTCGCGGCGCGGTTTGTAGGCCCGTAACACCGATAACACCACAATCACCAACATATCTGGAATCAAAAAGGCATTGAAGGCGGTTTTGGAGATTCCTGGAAATTGAAACGCTTCATAAAAGACATCACTTACGGCCAAGCCTAGCCACCAGAGCGACACCAATGCGCCTTGTACTAAATAGGCGGTTCCTTTCAATGGATTTGTTTTATTATAAAAACGATGGGCTTTGGGTTTTGGTGTTCGTTATTTGGTTATTCAAACCATAAAGTGCCCAATCTTATTGATACAATACATACCGTGGCGGTTTGATACCCTTTAAC
>CALBPG010000231.1 GCA_937899065.1 uncultured Allomuricauda sp. | reverse complement strand
GAAATAATGGGGACCCCCATTTGGGCCAGCTTCTCCGTCCTTTCTCCCACTATTTCAACATTCCAAGGGTCGCCATACGGATTACCAAATCCCATGGAAATGTAAGTGACCACCTGTTTTCCGGATTGGTTGGCCACCTCGAGGATGGCTTTTAGCGTTTCCACGGATTGAGCAATGGTTTTGTGGGTATTCCGCATTTGAAAATTCTCTGAAATCGAAAATGGATATCCCAAATAATCGATTTGTTCGTGAACCGAAGCGTCTTGAGCCCCGCGGAGATTGGCCACAATAGCGAGCAGTTTGCTTTTGGATTGTGTCAAGTCCAAGCCTTCCAAAACTGCTCTGGTATCCACCATCTGGGGGATGGCTTTTGGAGATACAAAGCTTCCAAAATCCAACGTATCAAAACCACAACCTAGCAGCGCTTGAATGTATTTGATTTTCTTTTCGGTCGGAATAAACATTTTGATGCCTTGCATGGCATCCCTTGGGCATTCTATGAGTTTAATCCGTTTCATGTAGCAGTAAAAATACCACTATTTCCCCGATAGGGCGAGGTACAACGCTATGCTCAAAAAGGTGATGATTTGTAACGCTTTTAGGTACTGACCCATAGTTTTGTTTCGCAACAAAAGTTTGGAAAGGTATCCTGCCAAAAGAGCCAACACGGAAAATACCGCGAAAGAAATAGCCATAAAAAGCAACCCTAAAACATAAAATTGAAAGACCGTCCCGTAGGTTTGACTGAACAAAAAGCCCGGGAAAAATGCCAAAAAAAATATGGTCACTTTCGGGTTAAGCACGTTCATTATGAAGCCCGTTTTAAAAAGCGACGGCAAACTTCGGGTAGGTTGACTTTCGGGATCACTTAAAACAATAGCTCCATCGCTTTTCCAAACCTTAAAGGCCAGATATATCAGGTAACCGATACCAAAAATCTTAATTGTCCAGAACAAATGTTCACTTCGCTTAATGATTTCGGAAACCCCAAAGGCCAAAAGAGTGGTATGCACAAGACACCCAGAAATCATACCGCAATCGGTAGCCTTACCTGACTTGATTCCATTAGTCAGGCTCTGTGAAATGACAAAAATGTTATCTGGACCTGGAGAAAGTGCCAAAAGTGCGGTAGCCGCCGCAAAACTAACAAGCGTCGATACTTCAACTTTGGTGGCAACCAGTAAAGCGCTAAGCATGTTGGGCAATCACAGCCGATTGTTTTTGTAAAATGGCTTGGTTAATTCGTTTGATGAGTCCTGGGCCCTCGTAAACAAAACCGGTGTAAAGCTGCACCAAATCGGCGCCAGCTTCCAACTTCTCCAACGCGTCTTCCGCAGAATGAATCCCCCCTACTCCAATAATCGTGAAAGAATTATTTCCTTTTTCGGCAAGAAAACGAATGACCTCAGTACTGCGTTCCCGCAACGGTTTCCCACTCAAACCACCCTTCTCTTCCGTTAAAATCATCATGGATTTAAGATGGTTTCGCTCAATTGTGGTATTCGTAGCAATTACGCCTTCTATTCGGGTTTCATTTACAATTTCTATGATATCCAACAATTGAGCATCGGTCAAATCAGGCGCAATTTTCAGTAAAATAGGTCGCTCCTTGCTTTGGTATTGTTTGGCAAGCTTTCCATTCTCACGCTTCAGGGTCCTCAGCAACTCAGTTAAAGGTTCCCGCCCCTGTAAGGCACGCAGCCCAGGTGTGTTCGGAGAGCTTACGTTAACCACAAAATAATCAACATGGAGAAATAAAGCATCAAAACAAATCAAATAGTCCTTTACGGCATCTTCATTCGGGGTTACCTTGTTTTTACCAATGTTGCCACCAATAAGCACGCGATGTTTCTTTTTTAGTTGTTCGACAGCTTCAAAAACGCCTCGATTGTTGAATCCCATGCGATTGATTATCGCTTCATCGGGAATTAGTCGAAACAGCCTTTTTTTAGGATTACCACTTTGTGGTTTGGGTGTTAGGGTTCCTATCTCGATAAATCCGAAGCCAAAATCCGATAACTCATTGTACAGTTTTGCATCTTTATCAAACCCCGCGGCTAAGCCTACTGGATTTTTAAAAGTCAATCCAAGGACTTTACGTTCAAGTCTCTTGTCATCAACCACAAACTTTTTTCGAAATAAGGTTCCAAAACCGAGTCTTGCCATCAACCGAACCATCCGAAAGGAAAAATGGTGGGCATTTTCGGCATCTAGCAGGAACAATAAGGGTCTCAACAGCAATTTATACATCAACCAGCATCAATTTGGGACAAAAATAATAACTCTTTTAGTGCTTTTATACCCCGAGATTAGTTTTCATTAACCAAACCATCAACATATAATGGGGTTAAGGAAAGCCCTGAGCATAATTCTACATAAAAGTTGTACTGCTTCTTGTTGAAAATTCCCAAAAGGCGTTTGTCCATCATCCGCGAATTGCTTTGCATGCTGTCTAAGATTGTGCGGTACTTTTTGGACATGGTCAGTAAAACGTCTGGAGGGCTTTCTTCATGTTTTTTTAGGAGTACACGGGCTTTCTCCTTCAGCATATCGTTTCGAATGCCCAGTTCGGCACTCCAATTTTTGAGTTTGGTCTGTTGCTCTTCGTTCAGTTGGAATATCTCCACAATATCTGAATCATGGACGCTTCCTATGCCTAAGGGACATTCTTTTTGGCCCCAAATCATAGAGCACATTCCCATGGCAAAGACAATCAATGTATTTCGCAAGGTTGGAAGGTTGATGGTTTTTCAGCTTGAAGATAACGGATGAATTTACATCTGACGAAAAATCCGCTTGAAATAGCATTATTTTTATAAAAAATTCTGCTTCATGGAAAAACTTTTACCCCGCTTTTTGGAATTTGTTCAAGTCGACACACAAAGTGACCCCTACTCGCAAACGACTCCCAGCACGGAAAAACAGCGCAAACTTGCCAAGAAATTGCTGGTGGAGCTGCATCAGATTGGCATGGAGGACGTTACTATTGATGAAAACTGCTACATCATGGCAACATTACCCAGCAATGTTGAAAAAAAGGTTCCTACCATAGGTTTTATCGCGCATATGGACACCACTCCAGACTTTACGGGAAAGAAGGTAAAACCCAATATCGTTGAAGCCTATGACGGCGGTGACATCAAATTGAAAGGCAAAAAAGGGATGGTACTTTCTCCAAAAGAATTTCCGGAGTTGGAGCATTACATCGGGCAAACTTTAGTCACTACCGATGGGACTACTTTACTTGGCGCAGATGACAAAGCAGGAGTCAGCGAAATCATAACCGCAATGGAATACCTCAGAAAACATCCCGAGATTCCGCATGGCAAAATTAGAGTGGCTTTTACCCCTGATGAGGAAATTGGTCGAGGAGCGCACAAATTCGATGTGGAAAAGTTCGATGCCGAATGGGCCTACACAGTGGACGGCAGACAGGTTGGGGAGCTGGAATTC
>CALBPG010000230.1 GCA_937899065.1 uncultured Allomuricauda sp. | reverse complement strand
ATGACCAATTGGTACAGCAAACTGATAAACCTCGAAGAAAGCCCTGAGCTGACCTTTTGAAATTTAGTATCTTCTTCGATGAATTGATTACTTCAACAGATTTAAATGTATGATTTGGTCAAAAAACGATTTCTTATAGCTCTTTCCTATAGGAAGGCCTGTCTCACCCATATGAACCATATTACCGGAAATCGAAGTGATTTTGTTTTTTGCCACTAGATACGATTTATGAATGCGGATGAAGGTCTCACCAAGGATGTTCTCTATGTTTTTCAAGGTCATTAAAACCATGTGTTTTTCACCATCTATATGGATGACAATATAGTTTTGAAGGGATTCCACATAAAGAATCTTGTCGTTCCAAATCTTTTCATAAACGCCATTGGATTTCACGAAAAACCAGTTTCCTTCAGAATTTTCTTCTTCTTGTATTGTATTGACTATATTTTGGTTAGCTATTTTAGCCTTATGTATTGCTTTAAAAAATCTACCAAAAGTAATGGGCTTTAGCAAATAGTCAATCACATCCAATTCGTAACCCTCCAAAGCATATTCGGAGTATGCCGTTGTAATAATGACCATGGGACGTTGTAGTGTATTTTTTAAATACTCAATACCGTTGAGTATGGGCATCTGAATATCCAAAAAAATCAAATCGATAGGACCACTTTCTCCTATTTTGGTCAAGCTTGTGGGATTTTCACCGGTGCCTGCCAATTCAAGAAAGTCAATTTTTGAAACATACTCCACCAAACACTCTCGTGCCAAAGGCTCATCGTCAATAATTGCGCAGCGTATCATGGTCAGGCGATTTTGGCTTGCATTTGGTTAATGGTTTCCAGTTGAACTTTCAACTTCACTGAATACATTTGGTCTTCTTGTTTAATTTCCAAAAAATGCTTGTTCGGATAGCGTAGTTCCAAACGTCTTTCCACGTTGGCCAAACCAATTCCTGAATTTTTGATGGCTTCGGATGCCACCTGTAGCATCGTTCTAGAGTTTGTAACGGAGAAATGAAGCGTATTTTCCTTGAGCTCAAATCCTACATTTATCCAGTTGCGTTGGTTTTTGAAATGGGAGATGTGTTTGAAAGCGTTTTCAACAAAAGGTATGAGCAAAAAGGGTGCAATCCCATAGGAACCCATGCCGGTCTTATCTAAATGTACCTGAAGGTCCAAGTTTTGCGTATCATGCCGAAGGGTTTCCAACTCAATAAAGTTTTCCAGATATTCTACTTCCTTCGCCAAGGTAATCATAGGTTCGTTGCAGTGATAGAGTTGATACCGCAACAATTCGGAAAACTTTGCCAAGGAGTCGGAAGCCAAATCCTGGTTCTTATGGATTAACACAAAAATAGAGTTGATGGTATTGAACAAAAAGTGTGGATTCAGCTGAGAACGCAAGAACTTGAGTTCGGTCTCCAACTTTTCTTTTTCTACTGTGGTTCTGTGCTGTTCGGCCGCAATCCAATTTTTGGTAAGCTTGATACTCATGGCCAAGGTCATACTGGCCACCGTGGAGGAGAGAGGGCCGCTTTTCCAAAGCTGGATGTATTCCTCGGGTTTAACATAAAAAAGGGTTTCAAAAGGGATTCTCGTAACATACGCGTTGAGGAAATAACCCCCCGTGATACCAAACGAGACCAAAAGAATAGTTGATAAAAATAGAGTGATGTACACCGGGTATTTTCCAGGTTTTAGGAACCGCGGAATCAGATAATACAAGTTGACATATACCCCCAAAGCCTGCAAAAGAACATACGAGGCAAACTTGATGGAGTAGTTTGAAAAGAAGATATTGTTCATCGCGTCCGTGGCGCTGCCGGAAGTCACCGCCCACCAGAAGTAATGGTAACCAAACCAAAAAACCAAATGGTATAATTTGTACCGAATAACAAAGTGCCAAATGCTGGCGCCCATTTTTCTTAACTCCATCGAAATCTAAAATACTCAAAACTTCGGCCATTAGAGTTTCAAATACGACTAGATTGACCAACGCCCAAGAATACTTGACCAACGTCCGATAACGCTTATTTCATTTTTCATCCTTCAAAAGACGCCGTAGGTCAATGGGAGAAGCGTATAAGTCAAACTAATTTCCAAATGTTAGGGTTGCTCATTTTATTCGTGACCTAAACCTATACCATGCGATGTTCAAAGTTACTTTTGTTGATGCTATTTCTTTGCACAGCGATAGCATCAGCACAACGAGTGATAACCTTTCGACTGAATGTTCAAGAGATTCCAAGTTTTTCACAAGACAATGTACTATCAATAGGACTTCGTGGTAACGTAGCGCCACTCACTTGGGTTTTGGACACGCCCCTAAATCCATCCAAGGAACCAGGAATTTATGAGGTATCGGTACCTTTTGAAGCAGGAAAACCTTTAGAACTTTACTTCAAGTTTGTGTTAAATCAGGTAGAATGGGAAGGTGGAGATGCACGTTTTCTTAAACTGTCGGAAGTAGAGCAGGAATCCAAACCGTATCACTTTCGCTACGTAAAACCCATGGAGAATCCGTTTGAATCGTACGTGGGAGAATGGACCTTGAAAGATGATTTGTGGTTTTCGGGAGAAACCGAATCCAAGATTGACACGCTTTACCTTCCCAACCACCATACAATTTGTACAGTGAACAATACACCAAGTAGTTTACAATGGGGCGTTGAAGCGCCAAGCGCAAGAGGTCATGCCCTCTGGACCTATAATCCAAGCACGGAGAAAGTAGTGATGCAGTCCAGTTTTTATCCCCATCGTATTGGTTTGGGGGAAGGCACTGTAGACGCACAAGGAAATGTATTTCTTACCATCTGTTTTACAGGAAGCGAACCTCAAGGAACCTACCGAAAGTATAGCTATCAATGGCTAGATGAAGATACTTACGAATTAAAATCCTATCAATATGACGCAAATGACCAACTCACCGGAAACTTTTATGGCGGCATTTTTACCCGTATCAAGCAAGGGAGGTAAAATCTTCTTCGTAATCACCTTTTTTCTTTGCAGCTTAGGGAATGTCCTTTATAGTCAAAAAGAAAATACTACTTGGAAACAGGAAATCGAAAAAGCCATTGACGAAACCAACATTGCTGTTCGAAAGGCTTTTTTGGAAGGGGATTTGGCCACTATTGCGAAATACCATCATCCGGAGGTAACTAAGGCCTTGGCCTTTGATAATGTTGTGAACAATCGGGAAGAAGTCATTGAAGGGCTGAGCCAGACGATGAGTCAATTCGATATGCAGTATATGGACGATAGAACCACCGAAAAAATGCATATTCAAAAAGATATGGTTCTCTTGCAAGCCAAATTTGCATTGAAGCTTATTCCTAAGAATGGTGACCCCTCTTTTGTGTACCGTGGCCGTACCCTTTTGGTTTATGTTCCTTGCCCTGAAAGCCCTACAGGTTGGGGTACCCTTCATGAGATGATTCAACCTGGCCAATAAATGGAAACACGTATTATGGGAAAAATCAATCTTGTTTTATTGCTCTTCTTTGTTCTGGGATTAAAGGCACAGGAGAAGGATATGGCTCAAATCACTTTACAAAGTCAAGGTTTCGCCAGCGCATTGCAGACAGAAGATGTAAAAGCACTTTCTAGCTTTTTTGATGAGGATTCAACGATTCTTCCAGAATACCATTCCGCTTTGCGTGGAAATAACCTAATTATTGCCTATTACAAAACGCTTTTTGAACATATTGAGAGTAACTCATATAAACGGAAACCTTTTGAAATCCAGAAAGTGGGCGACCTTTACATGGAGTTAGGCCTTTTCACCTATCAATATACTACTCCAAACGGAACTGAATTCGACTACAAGGGAAAGTATACGACCTATTGGAAAATGAAAGATGATACGCCCTACATCTGGGCCTTTATTTGGGGTGCTTCATCTTACTTTGAAAAGGAAAATGTTGACTTTGTACAGATTATCACTCTACCTAAAAAGACGGTCTTGCCAAATTCGCCATGGGAAAAAGCCATCGAACAACAACGCCAAAAGGCGTATAATGCCGTGCTAAACGAAGACCTCGACACCCAAATGACAAGCTATCATGATGATGCGGTGTACATGACCTATTATGACCCACCCTTTAAAGGAAAAGGTGCCATCCATGATTATTTTGAGTCCCACTACAATCCTTCGGTCAAAAGAGATTCCCTAATGACCCGGTTAACCCAGGTAGTGCCATTAGGAGATTATGCACTTCGTTTTGGTGAATACTATGTTGAATGGATATACAATGGACAACGGTCGTTTATAGAGGGAAAAGGACTCACATTGTACAAACGCATGGCGAACGATTCCATCAAAATATTTCGTCAAATGATAAACCATAGCATGCCACCTACATTGGTAAAAGAGAAAGATAGTTTTGAAATCGCCAAAGTTTTAAAACACTTGGACAACCAACATTTGCCATTAGAGGATTATCTAATTGTATATGACGACCTAAAATTGAAGGTGAATCCGCCAAACCACCAGCCCATAAATGGAAAGAAAGCTTTTATGGCCCACTTGGAAGCCGAGCGTAAAAATGGAAAAGTACGTATCAGCCATCACCCGCTTGAAATGAAAAGAGAGGGGGACAGCATTCATGTAGAGGGATATGCCAAGGGTGTCTTCACTCCTTCTGGTAGTGCTGAAACCTATCCTTTTAAAACCAAAAATCAAATGTACCTAGTCAAAGATGACGTCCTGAAATGGAAAATTCGAAAGCTTTCTTGGCAGATGGATTAGGCAAGTGGAAAAACTCAAATTTTTTTGTACAATGCGATTTTATCCCCCAAATTGTTGTATACCTCCAAATGCTTTGCGCCAACGAACTTAACAATTGACTTCGTTGTAGTTCCGTCTTCTGTAGTGCTGGGTATAATATCTTGCTCAAAAACAAAATCACACGAATACTGGTCAATAAGCGTGCAGTCCACTTCAACTAATCCATAACGCTCATGATAACACTTGCCATTACCTCTAAAAGTTGCGTTTATTTTCTTTTCACATTCCGTCAACGGCAGAAGACTACCATCTTCGGCATATGTCTCAGTCAAAAACCATGTGCCCAAAATCGAACCTGAGTTTCCGGTAGCGAAGTCTATTGGATTGGAGGAAATAGGAGCAAAGGTCCCATTTGACATCTCGTCTTTCATACACGCTTGGGCCAATAACAGAAAACCCACGAGAATCAATGGGCGTACTAGTTTTACACTATTCTTCATACCGCAAGCTAGAATCAAAAACTCAAAAAAGTTTCTATCCTTACATGGGTTGACAGGAATTGAATGGAATCAGTGGAGTAAGAGGACTATCCACCAATAATTTCTTTCACCTTCTTTTTGTAATGTTCTCCAATAGGAATTTCGACGGCTCCAATTTCAATATCCAGGGTCGTGTAAGCGGTTATTTTATCTCGATTGACAATGTAGCTACGATGGGTTCGCAAAAAGCGGGAATCTAGTAGTTCTTGAAAAGCCGTGATCCCATATTTGGCAACGTGGCGTGCATCTGTAGTGTGTATTTTTACATAATCCTTGAGGCTTTCGATGTATAGGATATCATCAAAATGTATTTTGACTTGCTTGCGGTCGATGCGGATAAAAATAAAATCTTCTTCCTTTTCCTTCTGTATTTCTTTAGTGATTCTAGGGGTTTGCTGACTTTCAAATTTTTCCAAGCTTTTGAAAAAGCGTGCAAAACTGATGGGTTTCAACAAATAATCCACGGCGTCCAATTCAAAACCTTCAACAGCATAATCGCGGTAAGCAGTGGTAAAAATAACTTTAGGCTTGTTTACCAAGTTTTTAAAGAAGTCAACTCCTTTCAACACGGGCATTTCAATATCCAAAAACATCAAATCCACCTGATGTTGTTTCAAAAGCTGATGGGCCTCAATGGCACTTGCGCAACTAGCTACCAATTCATAATTCTCCAATTGCGACAAATGATTGGTCAATAACCGTCTTGCCAATTCTTCATCATCTACAACGATACATTTATAGGCCATGGGCTGGAATGTTTAATTGCACGCGATACTGATTTTCTTTGTCTTCAATATGCAAAGAATAAGCATTTGGATACAAAAGCTCCAGTTGTCGGGTTACATTATCCAATCCTAGGGACTCGCCTTCAGTTTTGGTCTGGTCAATGCTGCCCATGGGCGGTTTGGTATTGGTAATATCAAAAGCAATGTTTTGGTCATCCGCTTTGAGCGTCAAATGTACTTTGGCCACTTTTAATTCCTGACTTACTCCATGTTTAAATGCGTTTTCAATAAAAGTGAGCAAAAGCAAAGGCGCAATTTTTACTGGTTTGTCTACGGAATGTTCAAAAACCATATTAACGCGATTGCCATATCGTATCTTCTCTAAGCCAAGATAGTCTTCAATCATGGCAACTTCTTTATCCAAAGACACAAAATCGGCTTTGCAACGGTATAGGATGTAATCCAAAATTTCCGACAAGCGCTCGATAACTTCAGGGGTTTTGCTGGATTGTTCTTCCGCCAAAGCATAGAGGTTGTTCAGGGTATTGAACAAAAAATGAGGATTTAACTGATTTTTTAGAGCGCTGAGTTCTGCAATGCGTTTTTGCTCACGCAACTCCATGACGTTTTTCTGGTTCTTGTACATCCGGTACGCAAAAATCAGTGCAGCGGGCGAGATGAAAAGCACCATTTTACTTACGATAAGATTCAAATCCAAAAAACGCTCCATAAGGGAACGCTTGGCATAAGTCTTGGCTAAATCGTTGTAAACATCATAGTACACAGCATCAAAAAAATACTTCCGAAGAAGCATATATCCCAAAAACAACATCGCGAGCAACAAGAAGGTGAACAACCCGAATGCGAGGTATTTTTTCTGGTTCAGGAACTTTGGAATGAGTACATCCAGCAATACATACGCTACTACTATTTGAGGAACCATAAGCGTCAGGGTACTCTGAATAAGATGAGTGTAATCCTGGAAAAACACCATACTTGACGTGATAATGAAATAGGAGAAAATCCCAATCCAGAAGAGCAGGTGGCGCGCAACTCGTGAAGTAAACCAGGTGTTCATGTGCTCAATGCAAAACTCCAAAAATAAGCCCTTTCCTTTTGCCTTGTTCAATTGTCGACTGACAACTGTAAACCGTTGACAAAAAACCGGTTTTAGTGGATGAATCCGTAAAAAGGCTTCCGTAGACCATATTCAGGGCTTCGTCTACTTTTCAAAAAGGCATTTTCTCCAAAAACTAGGTTTGCGATGAACTTTAAAAGAAACATCATGAAATCCTTTACTGCATTCCCCGTTGTTTTCCTAGCTCTTTTTGCCTCCACACATCTAAGTGCTCAAGAATCTGATTATGCCTTGGTCGAAACCACATTGAATAATTATTTAACCGGAGATACCCAAAAAGACTACGAAACCTTGGAAAAAGCATTTCATCCGCAAGCGGATATGAAATACGTTTCTTCAAAATCGGGCTACCAAGTGTACAATGCTTTGGAAGTTTTTGCCGCCGAAAAGGGTAGGGCTCCTGAAAAAAATAGGAGCAACCATATCGCCTACATCAGCATTACGGGAAAAGCAGCCCATGCAAAACTTGAAATCACTTATCCCGAAATCACGGTGGTGGACTATGTGAATCTTCTTAAAATCGAGGGAAAATGGAAAATCGTGAACAAGATTTTTTCACGTAAACCGAAACAGTAACGCATCCTTATCCAACCCTTATGAAAACTTTTCTTTTCGCAAGCCTTTGCTTTGTGAGTGTATTCCTTAATGCCCAAAAAAAATTGGAGATTCAGTTTTTGGAGCAATCCATTTCCGTGGACGGTAAGCTGGATGAAACCATTTGGGAATCTTTGCCAGGCTATTCCAACTTTTACAACTATCTCCCGACCGATAAAGGATTGGCTAAAAACCAAACCGAATTCAAATTGTTTCATAACGGTGAGTTTCTCTTTGTATCAGCCGTCTATCAAGACACTACCAGCACCGTTCAGTTGAGTTCTCTAAAGCGCGACGATATCGGAAATACGGTTGCGGAAAGCGAAACGTTTGTTTTTATCATGGATACACAGCTTCAGCAACAAAGTGCCTACTATTTCGCTGTGAATATGGGCGGGGCGCAGGTAGATGGTTTGGTGGAACGCATTAACGATGGGTTCAGCCTTAGCTCCAATTGGAACACGGTTTGGAAGGCCGCAACTTCAGTAGAAGGAACCCGCAAGCAATATGAGTTGGCAATTCCACTCAAGAATCTAAGCTTTAACCAAAACAATAATGCAATTGCCTTGCAGGTCTATGTTCGGGATATCAAAAACAACTCCTGGACGATTTTCACGGACTTGAGTCGAAACTATCGGCTTTTTGATTTGCGTTTTGCACAGGCTTTTGCCATTGACAACCTGCCCAAAACCACTGCTGCACGGTTTGCCGTTACGCCTTCGATGACCGTAAACCATCAAGAAGATGTTGTTGAAGACAGCCGTGAAACTACTTTTATTCCCAGTTTGGATGTACAATACAATCTGAGTTCTTCCTTACAACTGCACGCGACGGTGAATCCAGATCTTTCCCAGATTGATGTGGATCAACAAGAAACCAATTTGACCCGTTTTTCGATTTTCTTTCCAGAACAACGCAACTTCTTTCTCGAAAACGCTGATTTGTTCTCCAATTTGGGCCAAGCGGATGTCAATCCATTTTACTCGCGACGGATTGGCGCGACTAGCGATATGCAATTTGGATTGAAACTATCGGGTAATGTGACCCCAAAAACAAGAATTGGATTGCTCAATGCCCAAACGGAAGCTGACGAAGACAACGCCGCACAGAACTATGGAGTTTTGGTAGGCGAGCAACAGCTTTCGCAGCGTTTTGTGGCTACAGGGTTTTTGGTGAATCGACAAGCGACGGATGGTTTTGCTTTTCAAAAGGACTACAACCGAGTAACGGGCTTGAATTTGAATTACAAGTCCTTGAATCGTAAATGGACGGGAGTTGCCAATGTGGCCAGCAGTTTTACTTCAGGGGAATCCGGAGAAAACCTCTTTTTCAACACAGGACTTTTTTACAACGTGAGGGGTACCGCGCTGGGTGCTTCCGTGCGTCAAGTGCAAAGAAATTATTTGGCAGAAGTAGGATTTACCCCTAGGTTGTTCAACTTTGATGCAGAGGCAGATGTCACCATTCGGGAGGGATATACCCAAACCAGTTTTGAAGGAGTTTTGACGAAGTTTCCAGAAAATGGAAAAAACATTAATGCCTATCGCTACTTTTTTGGCACCAATGATACGTTTTGGGACGAAGATGGGAAATTGCAACAGTCTTCTTCCTTCTATAACACGGCTTTGATATTCAACTCTTTTTCCGCAGTGTATATGAACTTATACCATGACTATGTCAACTTGAAATATTCCTTTGACCCCCTGAATAACGGTAATCCCCTACAACCGGATGATTACAGCTATTTTAGGGCTAGGTTCGGCTATAATTCAGAACGGAATACACAATTGGTGTACAATACTTTCGCACAATATGGCCAGTTTTATAACGGATGGAATACTACTTTTGGAGCTACCATAAACTATCGATTATTACCGTACGCCAATCTTTTGATGAGTTATCAATTGGATGATTTGGATTTAGGGGAATTGGGGAAGCGAACATTTCATTTGGCGCGGTTTACAGGAGAGGTATTTTTCAACAACCGATTAAACTGGACCACCTTTGTACAGTACAGTTCGCAAAATGAAAATTTGAATATCAACAGTCGCCTACAATGGGAGTACAAGCCACTATCTTTTGTATATGTGGTAGTAACGGATAACTACAACGAGCAGTTTGCCCGAAACAATTGGGGCGTTGCCGTTAAGGTGAACCATCGTTTTGACTTTTAAAACAATTTATTCTTCGGTAGCAATCAATTGCCCATTTCGTTCAGCGTATTGAATGCCCCATTCTGTAATTTTTTGAATCACGGGAATAAAGGTTTCGCCAAAATCAGAAAGGGAATATTCCACCCGGTTAGGGGGCTTGATACCGAAAACTTGTCGTTCGGTGAGTTGGTCTTCTTGTAGTGCTTTAAGCTGAATGCTCAACATTTTTTCCGTGATATCGGGCATCAATCGTTTCAATTCCGAGAAGCGCTTTGGTCCCTTACGCAAATACCAAAGGATAATGCTTTTCCATTTACCACCTATAAAGTGCAGGGTAACGTTGGTGCCGCAATGGAATAACTCACCGTCTATGGCATATGCCATTGCCTTTCCATCTACAATCATGACTTCGATTTTAACCTGTCAAGAATAACAGTTATTGTTTAGTAAAGATATTCAAAATACATTTATACTGTAAAAAGTATAGTTTAAATCAAAAAATGAATCATCATGGGTTTTGCAGACGTGGTTGGATATTTTGCCTTAGTACTGAATCTCTATTCCATGTCTGCCAAGACCGAATATCGTTTGCGTGTAATATCCTTAATAGCTAACCTAATTTATGTGGGCTATGGACTGTTGCTCGATGCCCTTCCCATTATTATGGGATGTTCCGTGGCGGTGCTATTGCATGCGTATCGATTGTACAAAAACAAAACCAATACCTATGGAACAAATACGCTTAGCGACACTACAGGATGCTGAAAATATTGCACAATTGGGTAAAACGACCTTCAAAGAAGCCTTTGGTACGTTTTTCGATGCCCCAGAAAATTTGAAAACCTATTTGGAGACCACCTTCAATCTGAACAAAATCGAACAAAGTCTTCAAAAAGAAAACAATGTATATTGGATTGCGCTAGTTGGCGAAAAACCAGTCGGATACGCCAAACTGAAGCTAAGGTCACCTTCTCCATTTCTCGAGACGGACAAAGTATCGCAATTGCAAAAAATATATGTGCTACAGGATTTTTTGTCCATGAAAATTGGAAAACGACTTCAAGATGCTTTGATAGCACGTGCGCAACAAACCCAAAATAAACAGTTATGGCTTTCCGTTTGGAATGGTAATAAGAGGGCGATTCGGTTTTATGAGAAGAATGATTTCAAAATTATAGGAAATCATCAATTCACCATTGGGGAACAGAGTTTTGATTTTACGGCAATGTCCAAAGCGATTGGATAAATGAAGTTTAAGCCTCTTGAGAAGACATTAATTTTTTCAATAAGAAAGAGAGGTGTTGTTGTTCCAAAAAACTTAAGGGGCTTATCGCGTTTTGAGCTTCTTTGAAACGAATCTCTATCGCTTTGTCTATAATATCAATCCCTTTTGAGGTTAAAATGGCTCTTTTGACACGTTTGTCTTTTTCATCAACCACCCGATAGATGAACTCCAGTTTGGTCAAACGGTCCAGCAAAGCAGTCATGGCACCAGAGGTAATCAAAACGGACTGCATAAGTTCGGTAGGGGTAAGGGCATACGGCGCTCCGGACCTTCGCAAGGTGGCAAGTACATCAAGGTCTGAATAACAAATACCGATGCCGCAAAGAGAAGCGCTGGCACTCTTTTCCAGGTTTTTTCCAAGACTTAAAATACGTCCAACAATGCCCATTGCGGAAGCGTCAAGCTCCGGTCGTTCGGTTTCCCAATCTGAGATTAGGGTATCAATAATGTCTTTTTCCATAGCAGATATGCAGATAAAACGAAATTACTAAAAAATATCTTGATGTTAAGATAAATTTAGCTATGTTTGTAAAGTATCTTGATATAAAGATAAAATTAAAAATCATCATCATCATGAAAAAACGAACAGTAATCTCAGCATTAAGTCTATGTGGACTTATTATTTGGTTTGCCTCTTGCGAACCCAAGGCATCAACCCAAGAATCCGTATCCGAAGTTCAATCCGAAACGGAACCGTTGAATTATGAACCTACCGTGTTTCCAAAAGACACCACAAAACTTTGGATGGGCGAGGGGAACATTGAAAGTGATACCGTCTTCATCGTAGGCGAGGGTGGGCCACACAACCAACTCTATTTTGAGTTCAGTGGAAAAACGGTTTGGTCAACCATTCCAAACTTTTTCAACTATTATCGCGTGCACATCTTTCAATCCACAATGTTAAACAAGGATATTTATCATTGGCGGGAAGAGTTCAATGAAGAAATGGCCATTCTTGAGGCTGACAACTCTACCGAAATCCTACATCGCGCCGTTGATTATTGGAAACGGAGAGGCAAAACGGTTATCGTCGCTGGCACGTCATTTACGGCTATATTGATTCCACATTATTTGACTACTCGGGGGAATCATGCGGACAAATATTTGATGAGTGCCGGTCGGTTTGATGTACCTGTAGAGCGTTGGAAGCATTACCTCCGAGGTGTAAACTCCAGATATGATACAGATGGGAAAACCCTTTTCTATGCCGACACCACCCGAGGACCAAACCCGTTTCGTGGCGCCTATTATTTTAAGGTTACCAAAGTAAAACAAATGATTAAGGGTGTTTTGGTCAGGTATCGCTATACAGAAGAACTCCAAGATATGGACCTTTCAAACCTTGTAGTTGCGTACGCAACCGATGACACTAAAATTGGAGCACTGAGCGAATCAGAATTGGAGTGGTTAAAAAACAAAAATGTTCCCGTCTATGTCACAGATGGCGGTCACCCGGGTCCGGATAGAAAACTTGTGGAGCTCATCACCAATGGCACTGTAAAACTTTAAGTACACAAATCATATGAAAATTTTAATCGTGGGCGGAAACGGTACCATTGGCAAAAAGGTTTCCGCCCATTTTAATACCTCCAATGAGGTTATCATCGCTGGAAGAACACAAGGGGATGTACTCGTGGATATTGCAGATAGTCAAGGAATTGCGAAAATGTTTGCACAAATTGGCCCCGTTGACGCTATGGTTTGCATTGCTGGTGAGGCCAAATGGGATACATTTCAAAACTTATCCGAAGAAGATTATTACGTTGGGGTTCGCAGCAAGTTAATGGGACAAGTGAATCTTGTTCGTTTGGGGCTGGAATACCTTAAAAAAGGCGGCTCCATTACTTTATCTACTGGTATTTTGGCAGATGACCCTGTGGTGCTCACCGCGAGTGCCGCCATGGTTAATGGTGGCATCCACAGTTTTGTGAAAGCCGCTGCTTTGGAACTTGATCACGGGCATCGCCTGAACGTTGTTTCGTCGGGCATGGTCGAGGACGCCTATGAACGGTATAAAGATTTTTTCCCAGGACACAATCCCATTCCAATGGATAAAGTAATAAACGGATATGTACGCAGTGTAAACGGAAAAGGAAGCGGAGAAATCATCAGAATCTACAATTGATATACTAAAACAAAAAACATCATTTTAGTTGATTTTGTAGGAAAAAACGGTGTGGTATGTAGCTTCGTTGAGGGAAAATATGCATCTTGTAGAAAAGGTGCCAAAAAATAACTGAAAGTAATGAATCCAGCGTTTGACACAACGCAGCCATTTGACCCCGTAACCGGAAAACCAATTTAATGGATTCATTCACACTCCGGGTTAGCTATCGGGGGAGGCTGCTTTTTTATTGAAGCTCTTTTTCCAAAATAAAATTCAAGGCCCGGAGTCTTTGTTCAACACTCCATTTTTTGGCGACGGAGAAAAAAGAGATTTCTTTCTTCTGTTCTTCCAACACCTTACGATACTCTAAAACATGTTTTTTGTTGTACATGTCATTGTAAAAAAGCACCGCTCGAATTTGATTGACCAATTCTTGGTCCGTACTAAATTGAAAAGGTTTGTTTGTGGTTTGGGTTAGGGTTGTTTCTGCCATGATAATTTCGGATTGTGCTCAATCCATTGACTCCTCTGAAAAAAAGTAGATGATTACACATCCGACTAAGAAACAGATTCCGAAAAAAGCCAAAAAGGAGATGTAGGCGAGCATAAGTAGGTTAAGTATTGGTTTGTTGATAAGGGTGTGCGTTTTCCTGATTTGGGGACAAGAATCCGCACAGTATTATATATGGGTTTAGAACAAAATGTATCCGGTTAAGGCGCTTGTCAAGGCAATTACCATGCATGCCGTAATAAAAGCGTGGTTCCAGAACATCGTTTCCATTATTTTTTTGTCAAGTGCTTCTGCTTTCAAAATTTGCTTCTCGGTCTTCATAACATCCTGTGTTTGATAGTAAAACAATCTTTCCTTTTGAATTCCTGAAGGTCGGACTCCTATTCGCCTTTTTTTAGGTAAATGGGTAAAAAATATCGATGAAAAGCACGTTTGCTAGGTAGGGTTTCCAATCTTGAAATATTTTTCATAAAAAAATTTGACTTGTTTTCATTATTGGTAATATCTTAAGGGTATTCTAAACTGTTATGGCAAGTACACCACAAGGATTCAACAAACGCGATAAAGAAAAGAAAAGGCAGAAAAAGCGTGAAGAAAAGGAAAAGAAGCGTCAAGCCCGTAGGGCAGAAGCCAAGGAAAACGGCGGCGGAATCCCTTTCGCTTATGTTGACCAATATGGAAATTTAACCGATACTCCTCCCGAACCTGGCGAAAAAGAAGAAATAGATGCATCTTCCATTGAATTGGGTATTCCCAAAAAAGAAGATGTCGAAGAAGAGTTCGACCCCATTCGTAAAGGAAAGGTGGCGTTTTTTGATAACTCAAAAGGCTTTGGTTTCATTATGGATACCGAAACCCAAGAAAAACACTTCGTTCACGTTTCAGGACTCATAGACCAAATCGCAGAAAATGACAAAGTCGTTTTTGAGTTAGAAAAAGGGCAGCGCGGCATGAATGCGGTGCGGGTGAAGCTCGAGGAGTAAACGTCTTCATTGGACTCACTCACACAAATTGTTTTAGGCGCTGCGGTAGGAGAAGTTGTATTGGGTAAAAAAGTAGGTAACAAAGCCCTGCTTTACGGTGGTATTGCGGGGACCATACCCGATTTGGATGTTATCGCCAATTTCTTCACGGATACAATTACCTCTATAGAATTGCATCGCGGATTTAGTCATTCTATTGTTTTTAGTGTTTTGATGGCGCCTATTTTGGGGTGGATGGTCAATAATATTGAGCGAGGGTATCAACTAGGATGGAAACCCTGGGCCAAACTCTTCTTCTGGGGTCTTTTTACCCATCCACTTTTGGATGCTTTTACGACTTGGGGAACGCAATTGTTTTGGCCATTTGATATTCGGTTGGCGTTCAATTCCATTTTCGTAATTGACCCCATGTACACCTTACCCTTCTTAATTTGCCTGATACTAGTACTTTTCTTTAATCGCACCTCCAAAACCCGAAGGAGAATTAATCAAATAGGATTGACCATTTCTTCCCTATACTTAGTGTCGACTTTAGTCATAAAAGGCGTTGTCAATAGAAAGTTTGAAGAAGCACTTGTAGCACAAAACATCCCTTACCTCAAAATCAGCTCCAGACCTGCTGCACTGAATACCATTTTATGGAATGCCAACGTGGAAACGAAAGAAAGTTATTGGATAGGCGATTATTCTTTTTTCGATACGGCGCCAATACAATTTACAGAATATCCTAAAAACCGGAGTGCTTCTCAAGAACTTGAAGGGTACCCCAACGTACAACGTTTGATAACCATTTCAGAAGGATGGTACATTTTAGAAGAGAAAAACCAGCAATGGTTTTTTTACGACCTGCGCTTTGGTTTGATTCCGAGAAAAGACCAACCTCCTTTTTTTGCTTTTGAATATCTCCTCGAAAAGCAGAACGGTAAAATACAGGCTACCGAAACCGAGAAAACAGGACGCGATGCTCAATACTTGCTTGCAGTACTTTGGAAACGGATAAAAGGTAACCGTCTGTAGAACAATTTTATAGACCCCTAAGGAAAGCTGATAATTATCATAAAAATTCGATTTACACTCAATAAGTTTTGAATAGAAATTTAAATCTAACATTATGGCT
>CALBPG010000229.1 GCA_937899065.1 uncultured Allomuricauda sp. | reverse complement strand
GGTTGTTACTATGTTAAACGAATATGAGTCTTTTGCCAATTGGAGAAGAACAGGGCTTCCCGTTTTAGTACCAAACAACTATCCTGGAAACGAAAGTAATGGTGAAATTCCAAGAAGACTTCGCTACTTTGAGCGCGAGCAAACAACCAATGCTGCCAACTATCAAGCAGTCATTTCAAGACAAGGCCCCGACCAGTTCTTTACCAGAATGTGGTGGGATGTAGAGTAATCCATAGCAAGTTTATATAATCATTATTTAATTTTTTTAAGTAGAGTTAGTTTTAGTTAAAGTAAAGGAGAGTCTTTTCTCTCCTTTATTTTTTTACATTGAACCTAAAAAACGATGTATACGCGTAGACCTATTTTTCGTAAAGTTCAATTGCTTCCTACTTTGACTTTTGTCCTCCTACTTTTTATGTTGGGATGTGATAAAAAGAAAGAGACGGCAACCAACCTAAAACAGTTTACTTTGCTCCCATCTTCCGAAACGGGAATTGACTTTTCCAATGTCATTACCGATACCAAGCAGGCCAATATTTTGCTCTACAATAACTTTTACGGTGGTGCTGGTGTTGGGGTAGGTGATTTCAACAATGATGGTTTACTAGACATCTATTTTGCCGGGAACCAAGTTGCGGATAGACTTTACCTAAATATGGGAAATCTGCACTTTGAAGAAGCAACAAAGCAAGCGGGTATACAAGATGATGGTGGATGGTCAACAGGAGTGACTTTGGCGGATGTCAATGGGGACGGAAACCTCGACATTTATGTAAGCCGAGAATTATACGACCATAAACCGGAGCTGCGGGAAAACCTTTTATACATCAATCAAGGCGACGGTACTTTTTCCGAAAAAGCAAAAGCTTATGGCATTAACAGTAACCAACGTACACGCCACGCTACTTTTTTGGATTACGATAAGGATGGGGATTTAGATTTGTTCTTGCTGACCCAACCTCCAAATCCTGGAAATTTTTCCGAATTCAGGGGTGCCAATTTAAAAGACCCAGAATACGCAATGCTCTTATACCAAAATAGTGGTGATCGTTTTGAGGAGGTTAGCGCATCAGCAGGAGTTTCCTTAACTGGATTTCCCAATGGGGTATCAGCTAGCGATGTCAACAATGATGGTTGGACGGACCTCTACGTCGCGAATGATTTTAATGCCCCTGATTTACTTCTTATCAACAACCAAGATGGCACGTTTACCAATCGTTTAGAGGAATCTGTAAACCACACCTCTTTTTATAGCATGGGAGTAGATGTGGCGGATATCAACAACGACGCACTTTTGGATGTTTTTGTGCTCGATATGGTGGCAGAAGACAACTTCAGGCAAAAGTCAAACATGAGCGGCATGGACCGCGAAGCATTTTGGAGGGTATATGACGAAGGAGGATACTACCAATACATGTACAATTCCTTGCAATTGAACAATGGCAATACCACCTTCAGTGATGTGGCTCAGCTAACTGGTATGGCTGCAACCGATTGGAGTTGGGCTAACCTCATCGCTGATTTCGACAACGACGGATTAAAGGACGTCTATATCACCAACGGTCTCTTGCGCGATATTCGGAATACGGACGCCGACAAAGCCGTGGGTCAATATGTTCTGGATACGGCCAACGAATGGATTCGTGAAAACCCCAATGCGGGAGAAATCAGTATCTGGGATATTTTGGATTTGGACGAAGCCTTAGCCATATTGCCCTCCCAACCGTTAAAAAACTATGCCTTTCAGAACAAAGGAAACCTGCAGTTTGAAAAGACTTCTGACACATGGGGTTTAGACCAAGAATCCTTTTCCAACGGAGCGGCTTACGCTGATTTTGACAATGATGGTGATTTGGATATCATCGTAAATAATATCAATCAAGAGGCATTTGTGTACCGAAATAATGCTGAACAACAATCGAATGCCAACTACTTGCGCTTATCCCTCTCCGATACCTATGGACAGTCGGTGTTCGGAACCAAAGTTTTCGTGCACCATGGAGGCGAAGTCCAAATGGTAGAAACCACTAATGTGCGGGGAATTTATTCTACAAGTGAACCTACGGTGCATTTTGGACTGGGTGCTCATAAAAAGGTAGATAGTATCGTTGTGCGCTGGCCAAATAATACCCAAACAGTGAAGAAAAAGGTGGCTGCAAATACCACGATGACGCTTCAAATGGGAGAAGGGACTTTATTCCAATCGAAAAACCCTTCCAAAAAGCATTTTTTCAATGAAGTAACCCAAGCTTTTCCATTTCAGGAAAGGCATATCGAAAACGAATACGACGATTATGAAAAGCAAGTGCTTCTTCCGCATAAATTGTCCCAGTTTGGTCCCGCATTAGCGGTAGCTGACATCAACAATGACGGATTGGAAGACGTGTATTTGGGCGGCGCTTCAGGACGTAGCGGAGGGTTGTTTGTTCAGACAGCATCCGGGGAATTCCAAAGTATTGCTGAAACCCTCTGGAAAGGCGAAGCACCTTATGAAGATGTAGATGCCCTGTTTTTAGACGTTGATGGTGATGGTTGGCAAGATCTCTTTGTGGTCAGTGGTGGAAACGAACATCCGGCGAACGCTCCTTATTATTTGGATAGGCTTTATATGAATAAGGGTGGGAATACCTTTTCAAAAGCAGCCATACTCAATGCCTATGGCACAAGTGGTTCCAAAGTAGTCGCAGAGGATTACGACAAGGATGGGGATTTGGACCTTTTCGTAGGCGGAAGACATCTTCCACATCAATATCCGATGCCGACCGCAAGTTGTATCCTCCAAAACAATAATGGTCAATTAGTCAACATTACTGAAAACATTGCCCCAGAACTACTGAAAACCGGTATGGTCACCGATGCCCTTTGGTCGGATTACGACAAAGACGGAGACAAAGACCTAGTTGTTACTGGAGAATGGATGCCTATAACCATCTTTAAAAATGAGAATGGGAGTTTTTCAAAACAGGAGATTCCAAGTTTGGAAAAAACAAGAGGTTGGTGGTTTTCGATAGCGAAAGGGGATTTTGATGGTGATGGTGATGAAGATTTTATCGGTGGAAACATCGGTCTGAACTACAAATACAAAACATCTCCCGAACAACCCTTTGATGTGTATTTCAATGACTTTGACCAAAACGATTCCAAGGATATTGTTTTGGGATACTACAATGACGATAAGCATTACCCCTTAAGAGGATTTTCGTGCTCATCAGCCCAAGTACCTGCTTTGAAAGACAAAATCAAAAAATACGATGAGTTTGCGTCCTTGGAATTGGAATCGGTATACGGCAGTGAAAATTTAAAAGAGTCCCTACACTACCAAGCGGACACTTTTGCCTCATCCTATATTGAAAACTTAGGAGAAGGAGCATTTCGAATTGTGGAATTACCGCGTTCGGCCCAGTATTCCAGTATTAACGCAATTCTAGTGGAAGACTATAACCAAGATGGCCATTTGGATGCCTTGATTGCCGGAAATCTATTCACGTCAGAGATAGAAACACCCCGGAATGATGCAGGTACAGGAGTTTTGATGTTGGGCGACGGAAAAGGCGGTTTTCAAACCAAACCTTTTCAGGAGAGCGGTTTCTTCGCGAATAAGGATGTGAAGCACTTGCGGAAAATCAAATACAAAACCGAAGAAATTATTCTAGTGGCCAACAATAATGATAGGCTACAATCTTTTAAAATCAATTAACGAACCAAAATATGCCCAACCTGACCCATAACGAAAACAATACTTCCCAAGAGGTTTTTCCCAACTATCGGAAACCTTTGTTGACCATTACGTTTTTGTTTTTCATGTGGGGGTTCATCACGGTGATGAACGATGTGCTGATTCCACATTTAAAAGCAGTTTTTGAACTTAGTTATTTTCAGGCGGCCTTAATCCAATTTGCTTTCTTCGGTGCTTTTTTTATCGTTTCGCTGCTTTATTTCATCGTTTCGGTAAGCAAAGGAGACCCTATTTCCAAAATTGGATACAAGAACGGTATCATCATTGGGTTGCTGCTATGCGGTCTGGGCTGTTGTCTCTTTTACCCTGCAACCTTGATACAACGTTATGGTATATTCCTCACGGCACTTTTTGTGCTTGCCTCAGGGGTAACCATCTTGCAAATTGCCGCAAATCCGTATGCAGCTATCTTAGGGAAACCTGAAACGGCTTCTAGCCGATTGAATTTGGCCCAGGGATTCAACTCATTTGGAGCAACGTTGGCACCATTGGTTGGCGCAATTCTGTTGTACAAAGTATTTTCAAATGGAGAGATTACAGTTGATTCCCTGAAGATTCCTTACTTGATCTACGGGGGATTGTTTTTTCTGCTGGCGTTGGTTATCAAATTCATCAAACTCCCATCCTTCAAAAACACGGAGCAGCTGGAAAAAGGACTCTACGTGCTCAAATACCAACATGTTGTTTTGGGCATGGTGGCCATTTTTGTCTACGTCGGCGGGGAAGTCACTATTGGAAGTTTTCTTATCAATTTTTTCAAACTGGAGAGTATTGCTGGGATGGAAGAAGCCCAAGGAGGCGTTTTTCTATCCTATTACTGGGGTGGTGCGATGATTGGACGGTTTTTGGGTTCCGTTGCTATGGGCAGTATGACGGATAAAGTAAAAAAGTATATGATAATGGCAGGGCTTTCAGTGATTTCATTTTTGGTCATATACTTTATCACCGGCGTTCAAAACAATGAAGGAACCTTTTCGCTAGAATTGATTCCATTTGCGCAAGTACAGTTCTTTGTTTTTTTCTTGGTATTGAATTATATCGCTTTTCTGGTTGGGGGTTCCAACCCATCCAGAGTATTGACCTTGTTTGCAACTATTGTAATCGTGTTGTTAGGGGTTATGATTTTTGCTGACGGCATGGTAGCCTTTTGGAGTGCGATAGCCATCGGAGCGTTTAACTCCATTCTTTGGTCGAACATCTTTACGTTGGCCATAAAAGATTTGGGGAAATATACCAGTCAAGCTTCTTCCCTCTTGGTTATGATGATAGTGGGAGGCGCAATTGTACCCATTGTGCAAGGTGGCTTAGCAGACCAAATTGGTATCCAGCAATCCTTTATCATCCCGGTTTTTTGTTATGCATATTTGATTTTTTACGGTGTGAAAGGACACCGGGTAGTTCCTATTAAAAGTAATTCATGAAGACAGACCAACGCTACGTATTGGGGGTTGATATTGGAGGAACCCATATTTCATCTGCTTTGGTGGATATGAACACCAACTGTATTTTGGAAGAAACCTACGCATCCAATCTTGTAGCGAACATGGAACCGCAAGAGACGATTTTACAGAGTTGGGGCGATACCTTGAACAAATCCATCAAAGCTGCAGACCGAAAATCCGTTCGTGGCGTGGCATTTGCCATGCCTGGTCCTATCAACTATAAGAAGGGAATAGCTTTATATCCAGAAGGATTCAAATATGGCGAGTTACATGGCATACATATCGAATCTGCACTCCAAAGCATATTGGAAGAAAAATTGCCCATGCGTTTTTTGAATGACGCGACCTCCTTTGCTGTGGGAGAAGCTTGGTTGTCGCATAATGGAATGAAGGAAAAACAACTCTGTATCACCTTGGGAACTGGTTTGGGCGCAGGTTTTACCAGAAAAGGTATTCCCGTAGTGCATGATGCTTCCGTACCGCCTGAAGGTTCCCTTTGGAACTTGCCTTACAGGGAAGGAATAGCAGATGACTACTTTTCCACTAGGGGATTCATAACCGCTTATCAAAATTTGACCGGAATAGAAGTGAATGGAGTTCGAGAGCTAGCGAACCACTATGAAACAGATTCCCATGCGAAACAAGTATTCGATGCGTTTGGGGAAAACCTTGGAAATTTCTTGTCTCCCTGGTTAAAGCGTTTTGACGCAGATACCTTAATTATTGGAGGAAACATTGCCAAAGCCTACGCACATTTCGAGAACACTCTGGAAAACACCATGAAAGCACATGGATTGAAATTGTCCGTGCGTATTGCCAAACATTCAGAAAAAGGAGCAATAATCGGTAGCACCTTATTGTTCAATGAAGTTTTCTGGAATAAGGTCAAGAAAGCGCTCCCGAAGTATTAGTGAAACTTTGCCTTTGCATAGATATAATCAGTTTGGTGATTGCCCATTCATTATAAGTTGAAAAAATAAATGGAACGATTTAGTGGCTGGAGGAGCCTATTTCGCGTAAGCCTAACCATGACTTGTATAATAGCTGTCTTTGTAGTCATTTCTTGCAATACGGAAGGTGCGTTTCTGTATAAAGATGCTGAAGCCCCTATAGAAGAACGTGTGGAGGACCTGCTTTCACGGATGACCCTTGAAGAAAAATTTGGGCAGTTGTTTATGGTCCCTTGTGATTTGTCAGAGGGAATGGACAAGTATAAATCGGACATTTTTGGGCTCCAATTGAATACTGCCGTATCGCATACCCAGCAAATATTGGAGTATGCAGAGGGCGGTGAAGCAGAACAAACTGCAAAATTGGCCAATACCCTCCAAAAGTATTTCGTTGAAGAAACGCGTTTGGGTATTCCCATTATTCCTTTTGACGAAGCGCTACATGGATTGGTGCGGAAAGGCGCTACGGCCTTCCCACAGGCTATTGGGCTGGCGGCCAGCTGGGATACTACATTGGTAAAACAAGTAGCCCACACCATCGCCACCGAAACAAAGACGCGTGGGATTCGCCAAATATTATCCCCGGTGCTCAATATTGCGAGGGACGTACGTTGGGGAAGAACCGAAGAAACGTATGGAGAAGACCCTTTTCTGACAACCCAAATGGGGATTTCTTTTATTGCTGAGTTCGAAAAACTGGGCATCATTACCACTCCCAAGCACTTTGCTGTTAACGTTGGCGATGGCGGTAGGGACAGTTACCCCATTCACATCAACGAACGACTTCTAGAAGAAATATATTTTCCCGCCTACAAGGCTGCTTTTCAAGAAGCGCACGCTGGGTCTGTAATGACCTCTTATAATTCCTTGAACGGTCGCCCCTGCACTGCAAATGATTGGTTACTCAACCAAAAATTGAAAAACGAATGGGGATTTGATGGTTTTGCAATTTCAGATGCGAATGCTGTGGGAATCATTCACCTCATTCACTTTACAACAAATTCCTATGCCGAAGCGGCACAGCAATCCATCGAGGGTGGATTGGATGTGATTTTCGAAGTGGATTATGATGCGTACAAAGCGAATTACTATCCAGCATTTGAGCAGGGTAGGATAGATGAAGAAAAACTGAATGAGGCCGTACGACGGGTGCTTAGGGCAAAATTTAGATTGGGATTGTTTGAAAACCCCTATGTGGATGTTGAAAAAGCAAAGACATCCAATGGAACGGCTGCACACGCGCAATTGGCTCGCGAAGCTTCAAGGAAGGCCATGGTGCTATTAAAAAATGAAGACAATGCCCTACCGCTAGATAAAAAAACAAAGTCCATTGCCGTGATAGGAGTAGATGCCGTGGAATCCCGATTAGGAGGGTATGCAGGGCCGGGAAATGCAAAAGTGAGCATCTTAGAGGGTATCAAAAACAAAGTGGGTCAAACAGCCCAAGTGAGTTATGCAACAGGTTGTGGGCGAACCACCGAATCGTATGTGGCGATTCCGGCGAACCAACTTTTCCATTTGGATGAGGAGACAAAAAAACCTGGATTAAAAGGTGAATATTTCAACAATATCAACCTTGAAGGTGAACCTGAATTGACGCGTATTGATTCCCAAATTGATTTTCGTTGGACCCTGTTTTCACCGGAATATCAAACCATCAATTACGACCAGTACTCTGCTAGATGGACCGGGAAACTTATTGCACCGGAAACGGGTAAATTCAACATTGGACTGAAGGGAGATGACGGATACCGACTCTACATTGACGGGGATTTGATAATCGATAATTGGCGGAAACAATCCTTTCGTCAGGAAACCAGAGCTTTTCAATTTCAAAAAGACAAAGAATATGATATCAAGGTTGAGTTTTATGAAACCGTAGGCAACATATGGTTCAAATTACTTTGGGATGTTGGCGTCGAGAATAATACACAGAAAGAAATTGACAATGCGGTCCGGTTAGCGCAAAAAAGTGAAACCGTTATCATGGTCGTAGGTATTGAAGAAGGAGAGTTTCGGGATAGGTCTTCGCTTTCATTACCGGGGCATCAAGAAGAAATGATTGCTCAAGTAGCTGCAACGGGAACTCCCACAACTATTGTCTTGGTGGGTGGTAGTGCGGTCACTATGAATCCTTGGATGGATAAAGTATCGGCAATAGTTGATATTTGGTATCCTGGTGAACAAGGTGGAAATGCCTTAGCCGACGTGCTTTTTGGAGATTATAACCCGGCTGGTCGCTTGCCTATAACGTTTCCAATGAATGAAGGGCAATTGCCATTGGTATACAACCACAAACCTACAGGTCGAGGCGATGACTACCTCGATGGAACTGGTAAACCCTTGTTTCCTTTTGGATACGGACTCAGCTACTCCACTTTTGAGTACAGCAATCTGATGTTTAGTACCGAACAAAGTAATCCAACAGAAGAGGTAACGGTAACCTTTGAGCTAACCAATACGGGGGTTTATGACGGGGATGAGGTGGTACAACTCTACATCAGGGACCTGGTTGCCAGCGTTACGCGCCCGGTGATGGAATTAAAAGGATTTCAGCGCATACACTTAAAACAGGGAGAGACTAAAACCGTAAGCTTTGTAATTATTCCTGAACAATTGAAGCTATTGGATGAAAATATGAATCACGTATTGGAACCTGGAGCTTTTCGGATAATGATTGGAGCCGCCTCCAACGATATTCGGTTACGGGAAATTTTAACGGTACAATAAATTGGCAACAATGAAAAAATGTGTTTTAGGAATCTGCGCGATTTTAATGGTATTGAGTTGCAATACCAATGACGAAAATCCACTCTATAAAGATGCTACTTTGGATACGGAAAAGCGTGTCGCGGATTTGCTCTCCAAAATGACGTTGGATGAAAAAATCCAAGAATTGGATATGTATTCTGCTTATGATTTGACCAAAGAAGGGCGTTTGTCTGAAGAAAGAGCCAAGGCTGCACTAAATGGTTTGAACGTAGGTTCCATTCATGATTTTTATCCCAAATCTGTAGAAATTGCCAACGAGTTGCAACGCTATATTGTCGAGCATAATCGATTGGGTATTCCAGCTTTGTTTATTGAAGAAGCCTTACACGGATATCAGGGAGAAAAAGCGACTTCGTTTCCTATTCCTATTGGATTGGCTAGTATGTGGGATGTGGAAACCATGGAAAAAATTGGCAAGGTCGTTGGCTCAGAGACCCGAGCGGTGGGCGTACATATGGTATTGGCACCTACCTTGGGTTTGGGAAGGGAGCCTCGTTGGGGACGTGTGCAAGAAACCTATGGTGAAGATGCCTACCTCGCGGCGAGAAATGGAGTGGCCATTATCAAAGGCATGCAGGGGGAGGACTTGCCCCAAAACGATGCCATTGTTTCTGAACCCAAGCATTTTGGAATTCATAGTATTCCCGAAGGGGGTAAAAATACTGCTCCGGTATACATTGGTGAACGCGAAGCCCGGAGCAACTTTCTCTATGTTTTTGAAAAAGCCTTTACGGAAGCAGGAGCTCTGGGCGCTATGGCCGCTTACCATGAATGGGATGGGGTACCGGCAGCGGGAGATCCATGGCTACTGAAAGAAGTACTTCGAGAGGAATGGGGCTTTAAAGGGATGGTGATTTCGGACCTTGGGGCCATTGCCAAACAAGAATTTGTCCATAAAACCGCAAAAAATACCAAAGAAGCCGTTGCAAGTTCCATTCGCGCCGGACTGGACATGCAATTCTACGATTACACCCATGAAGCCTATCGTCAAGCGATTTTGGATGCCTTGGACCAGAAACTGTTGACCTTGGAGGATGTTAATAGAGCAGTGTCCAGTGTGCTTTATGTGAAATTTAGATTAGGTCTTTTTGAAAATCCGTACATCGACCCAAAATTACAATCCGAACGCTACGGGAATTCATCCCACAAGCAATTGGCTTTGGAATCGGCACACAAGGCCATTGTCTTGTTACAGAACAAAAACAATCTCCTTCCTTTAGGTGAAAACATCAATAAAATTGCCCTTATCGGAGAGTTAGCCAATAAAGCCCTTCTAGGAGGGTATTCCCGAAGACCGGAAGATGAAGCTTCCATATTGGATGCATTCCAAAAAACAAATTACGAAATAGATTTTGTTGATGTTGGTGTCCCTGGAGATATTATGGAAGAGATTGAAGACAAATTTCTGCTCACCGAAGATGGAGAAAAAGGACTTAAAGCAGAATATTTTGACAATCCTGATTTTTCTGGAAAACCAACGCTAGTGCGAACAGAATCGAAATTGGAACAGTATTGGCACAATTTAAGTCCAGCCCCCGGAATTCCTAGTGATAATTTCTCTATTCGTTGGACAGGTTATTTGGTGCCCAAGATAGACGGGGTGTATGACTTTCAACTCTGGGCTGATGATTTGGGAAGACTAACACTTGACAATGAAGTATTAATTGATAGTTGGGATACCCAATTCAAGAACTCCTGGTCCCAAAAAAGTATGCGTCTCCAAAAAGGTAAAAAATATCCCATTACTCTGGAACTTGCGGAATATGACGAGTATGCTGATATCAAATTGCGCTGGAAAATCAATCCCGATGACAATCGCCAGACCATGTTTAGCAAAGCTGTCAATGCAGCGAAGAAGGCAGATGCCATTGTGTTGGTGCTGGGTGAAAAAGAAATGAATGGAGAGGGCAAAGACAAAGTACGCTTGGATTTGAACCAATACAGCAAACGCCTATTGAAAGAGATAGCGGAGGTGGGTAAACCCGTTATTCTAGTATTGCAAAACGGAAGACCCTTGATTTTAACCGAAGAAGTAACCTTGGCAGATGCTATCGTGGAAACTTGGTATGCCGGCGAAGAAGCAGCGCAGGGTACGGTGGATATATTATGCGGGAAGGTTAATCCTTCTGGAAAACTACCCATCTCTTTTCCTAGAGCCAATGGGCAGCTTCCCATCTACTACAATCAAAAAAAGTCTGCAGAGGCCAATTATATGGATGAAAGCAACCAACCCTTGTTTGCTTTCGGACATGGTTTGAGCTACAGTCAATTCGAATACAGCGACATGCGCATTGAAAAACCAATAATCGCTTTAAACGAACCCCAGAAAATTAAGGTGAAAATCAAAAACACCTCTACCATCAAAGGGACGGAAGTTGTTCAGTTGTACATTACGGATGAGTATAGTTCGGTAAGCACCCCGAAAATACAACTCCGTGGTTTTCAAAGAGTGGAACTTGCTCCAGGGGAGCAAAAAGACATTCGATTCACGCTAACGCCAGACGATTTGAGTCTTTGGAATCTAGAAATGAAAAGGGTAGTGGAACCGGGTCAATTTTTAGTCCATATTGGAGCAGCCTCCAATGATATTAGAGTAGAATCAGTTTTTAAGGTTAAAGACTAACGGAGCACCTTTGGACCATTGCGCAATCGAAATCCAATCTAATCAATACTTGTTGTAAAAGAAGGGAGTTATCACCTTTAAATTGAATATTCTACCGAGCTTACTGCGCTCCCATCCTTTTTTAAAAGATGGTTGTAGCTGTGATTCCTTCAATAAAAAAATATTGATTTTTTGACAGATTAAAGTAAGGTCTTGCCCATACGTTTGCAAAGACATTTGGAATCAAAGAGGAAGTATCAACTTATGCTTTTCCCTTTCCAAATAAGTGCTGAAACGCAAATGACAAACATCGTAAGGACTACTCTAGGATTTGTTGAATACAAAGAAGTTGGGCAGGGTCTACCCATTTTTTTCCTTCATGGAGGGCATTCCAATTGTCGGGTAGATTTGTTTCAAAAAGGCTTTGACACCACCAATTTTAGATTGATAACGCCCTCAAGACCTGGCTATGGTAATACGCCCCTTTCTGTTTTTAAAACCCCAGATGAGACCGCGAAGTTAATGGTATCCCTTTTGTCGTATCTGAAAATAGAAAAGGTTGTTATTGTAGGGATTTCGGCAGGAGGCTTAACCGCCATTGCTTTGGCGTCAATGTTAAAACAGCAAAATCTAAAGCTGGTTCTTATTTCGGCGGTTACCAAGCGTTGGCTTTTTCATACGGATAAAAATTTCAAAATCAGTCAAGTAATTTTCAATCCATATTTGGAATGGCTAACCTGGGCATTCATACGTTTCTTAGTGCAGGTGTTCCCGAGAACTACGGCCAAAATATTTCATAAGGCATTTTCTAACCTTGGTAATCAAACCATAACAAATAATGAAGTTTGGCAGTTAAAAAGGTTGCTTTTAAAACAGCGTTCAAAGAGGGGTTTTCTTAATGATATTCATCAAAATTTAAAGGAATCGACCATTTCTGCTATCAAAAGTCCTACCCTCATATTGCACAGTGTAAATGACGCTTCAGTAGATTCAGAAATGGCTGTTTACGCCAATAGAAAAATCAACCATTCGCAGCTCGAATTGTTTTCCAATAAATGGGGACACCTCATATGGATTGGCAACGATGCGCTTCCTGCCTTTAAGGTGCTTCATAAGTTTTTAAAAGCGGAGAATTTAAATGGCAGGGCGAATAAAAATTCAAAAGCCATTGTCCAAGCATTTCCTTCGCATGAGGGGAAAGACTGATGTATTAACAGATAATCGCACTAAAAACATGAAATATTTTATACCACTTCTGATTTTTTCGCTTTTCAGCTGTTCAGAAGAGAAAAAGACGACTGAAACCGACAGCAATAAAAATGGTATTGAGGATCCATATACACCAGAAGCATTTATAGGCAAACATAAAGCCAAGGTCACGGTGTTGGGGACTTTTCATTTTGACAATCCGGGAATGGATAGCTACAAGCATCAGTTTCCATTTGATATTTTGATGGAAAAACGGCAAAAGGAGTTAAATGATTTGCTCTTTGCTCTAGAAGAATACAATCCTACTAAAATTATGGTGGAGATTTCTAGAATTACAGGTGATAGTGTATTGAATCGAAACTACCAAGAATACCTGAAAGGCAATTTTGATATTTCTGAAAAGCGAAGTGAAACCTTTCAAATCGCCTTTAAATTGGCAGAACGATTGGGTCATAAACGAATATACGCCACGGATACCGAACGCTTAAAATGGTTCGGTGCTGATATGGCTGACGATTATGATGAAGAGCAATACTTAAAATCATTGGGTCAGTGGGAAAAGTTCAACCGATATGATTATTTCGGCGCGTCAAGGTTTCAGGATTCACTAAAGTCCGTTCTGCCCTTAAAACAACACTTAAGCTTTCTCAACGCACCAGCCAACAGGCTTAAAAACCATCAAGGATATCTTACTGAATTGGTATTGGTAGGAGCAGGTGATTTGTACAATGGTGCTGATGCTACGGCCCGTTGGTACCAGCGAAATTTGAGAATTTTTTCCAATACGTATGACTTCATCGATTTGGACCAAGAAGAGCGTGTGTTGCTCATATATGGTTCTGGTCACGTCTACACGCTAAAACAGTTTTTTCAAGATTCTCATGATTTTGAGTACGTAGAAATCAATGACTACTTGAATAATCACACTGAATGAATACACCACGCCACATTTTAGGATTTTTGTTGTTGACGGGACTGTCACTCTTCAGCCAGAACCGTTTAAACGCGCAAGAATTTTCGAAATCCGGGTTGACGAAATCATGGCGATTGGAAAAGTATTATGAAGAGGGTGAGTATTACCCTCCTGAAAAGAATGAAGTTAAAGACTATTTCCAGTTTAACCCAGACATGACTTTTACTGCGCTTATGGAAGGTGAGTTGTTCAAGGGTACTTGGATGCTCAATACCAACGGGGCTTACATTGAAATAAAATATAGTACTGGTGAACTAGACAAATTGCGAATAAAATGGTTGGGTGAGCACAGTCTCGTGGTCATTTTTGATGCTGACTATTACCGTTATACCGAGGTGCATTATTTGTCTATCAAACCATAGTGGGTTATGAAAAAATTGCTGCTGGTTTTTGTTTTGACATCCAGTTTTGGTTTTTCTCAAGACTTCATAACGCTGAACACGGTGCCTTTTGAGGCAGAGGACTCCTCTTTTTATATCAAAGAAGTGATAGACGTGCGTGACATAAAAAATCTGGGGATGCATCATAACCTTAATGGAGAAAGGGTCATTCTAAAGCTAGGTCCTGAGGCTCCCGATGCGATTATGGCTTTCATGAATCGTTCGTTGATTCAAACCCCGAACAAAAAAGGGATTTACCTAAAAATCAACACCCTAAATCTTCAAAATACACGGCGTAATACAGAAGAAATCATATCTAGGGCTACGGTCGACCTGTCTTTTTGTGAAAAGAAAAAGGGCCATCTGAAAGAGCTGTTTCGCATGGTACGCAACGAAGACCAAGTTTTTGCGGCATCCATATTGGGATTTACCAAAACGATTGAAGATGAATTTAAAAGCCATGAACAGCGTATTAGAGCCGCATTGGAATATGCGGTGTTAGCGTTTATAGAACATCAGCAGGATAGTGCGGAAAACAACGTGACGCATTTTGAAGGTTCAAGTCAGGGTGAAGCGGTGTCGAACAGCTTAAACCGCTGGTACAACATCATAGAGTACAGGCAAATTTTGACCAGTACCTATCATAAAGGTTGGGCTTTAGGATATACGGGTTTTTTAGATAACAACAAGAGTTTCATCATTCCTTATGAACTCAACCTAGAGTTTTATGATGTTAAAGAAGATTTTGCCCGTAGAGAAGGTTTTGAATTTGTGGACGCCACCATGCTTAGGCCTGGAATATTTGGATACAAGAAAGTATTCCCCGGAGTTTATGGCGCGGTAGGGATTAACGTGCCCCTTGGTTTTGAGGTAAAACGTCGTCTTGATACCGATGATGACATTTATAAATTTCTAATAGGGATAGGCGCAAGTCAGGGTTTAAAAATTATTCCTTGGAAGAAGTACGGAATGGTTTTAGGGATTGAATTCTTTCAACAAATCCAAAATTCTGAAATTTTCACAAGGGACGTAGGTCTTGAATTTTCTGTCGGGTTCAATTTCTAGCTAGAAGTTTTTTTGGTTTTCCCCTCCCTATTTCAAGTATTTCTGGACAATTGTGACGGCGGATACCCATATTTCTTTTTAAAAACCTTGGTAAAAACGCTGGAGTCATTAAAACCAAAAGTATGGGCGACCTCGGTTATGCTGATATCAGTAGATTTGAGTAAATCTTTGGCTCTTTCCAGTTTTAAACGGTTGATATATTGATGGGGTGTTTTCCCAAACGTTTTTTTGAAGGAATCGTACAGATGAAATCTTGACAAGGATGCCTCGTAAGAGAGCTCCTTGATTGATATAGGCTTTTTGATGTTGTCATGAATAAATTCATACGCAATCAAAAGTCTTTTCAAAGTTTCTGCTTTCGTGGATGTCTTTTTTGACGCAATATTTCTAGCCATTTTTTGACCCCATTTTTGGTCTAATGTCAAAGCCCTTAAAATCTCATAACTCCATTCCTCTGCAGAAGTCATTGTGAACTTTGATGTATTGGAAAGGTGAAACATGTGTTTCAATAACCTTCCGGAATTGTAATAGTCTGAATTCAAATTACCCTCAAAAAAATGCAGATTTGTTGTTGGCTGACCGTTGGGATTATCCAGCAGCTTTATCGCTTCGGAAGTTGAATAAAATGAAAAGTTATCAACCAACTCTGTTGTTAATCCAAAACTCAGAACATCAATATAGTCGTTTCTTTCATTGTGATACGCCCAACCTTCGTTTGGATTTAGCACCAAAAATTGACCGTCTTTTATGTTCAAAACCTGGCCTCTACGCACTAGTTTACCGCATCCCAGTTTAAAATATCTGATGGTCAAACTATTTTGTTGAAAATCATAAAACGGAATTTTCGCCTTATATCGGAGCATTAGGTTTTCCTCATTTATTTTGGGAATCGGGTTGTCCAGAACAGAAGTGTCGTAGAGACTGTTCTCAAAGTGATTATAAAATCTATTCGTATAGTCGATACTCATGGTGTGAAGGTCTGAAATGAAGTGTTTTCGTCCTGATGCATTGGAAAGAGAATCAATAGGGGGAACTAGGATACTAAAATATTGAATATGTATCGTATTCCGTAGGATAAGCATTATACTTCTTGAAAAGATAAAGGCCGAAATTCAATACTTGTTAAAAAACAAAACCCTGCATTTTCATACAGGGTTTACTTATGAAGTGACCTCCGAAGGACTAAAACTGTTTTAGAACTATGTAAAAATCTGTTGACCGAATAATAGCCGGTCAATTGAATAGCAAATAGTACTTTTCAACTTTCATCTTGCATTTATGAAATAGTGTTTAGATTTGAAAATTGCTTTTTGCTTATTGTCCTATATAAGGTTCCTTTAACAGGACTACTACCAACTCAAATATTGAAGAAGCTGAAGTCTTACCCTTTTTTTCATGAAAATCGAACATTCTATTGGAATTTTCTTGATAAGACTGTAATAGGAATTGTTGACAGCAATTATTGTGGGGTCGTATTTTATTCAGTTTTGTGTACTTCAAGTTCAATTTCAACCATAAATTCTGGCAATGCCAATCCTTTTACTTCAAGCCAGGAACCAGTTGGGAATCCATTTTTATAAATTTCAGCTCTATACCCTGATTTTTCTAACATCTGTGCCATATCAGTAGTAAAAATATCTTCTTTTATTACATCATCAAATGTGCAACCAAAGTGTTTTAAAATTTTTTCCAAATCAGCATAACAGTTTTTCATCTGCTGTTCTATATTGCCAACCGCAGTTGGATTTCCGTCATCGTCCATACTTACGGCCCCTGAAATTTTAATGCTATTTCCAATTTTCACTGCATGCGAATATCCGTAAGCTTTCTCCACTTCTGGTCTTAAGAGAAAATATTCAGGTTTTTCTGATGCAACGATTACTTCTTTTTCAATTTCTTTCTTTTGTTCACAACTTTGCAATCCAAAAGTAAATGCGCAAAGCGCAGCAAACAAAGTCAGTCGGTTGGTTTTTATTTTCATAATTCAGATTATTTAGTGCCTAATTTGGTCGGTTTTAGGCTCTCCTTGTTTTTTACAATTCATTTAAACGGTTCGTTATTAACTCTAATATTATTTCAATTTCTTTGTTCAATGGTTCGTAAAATGCCTGATTAGTGACGATGGAACTAGACTGATATAAAACAATTTGATTTAAAAAGGGTAATGAGTTTAGCATAGATCTAATACCAGTATTGTCAAAAGCAGTATTTATATATCCTTTTCTGAACCCTAAATCTGCATAAACTCTTTCCATATTTCCTTCATTAACCATTTGTTTGATGGCCATGATTCGGTAATCAAGAACTTCTCTTTCTTGTTGTTCAATTTCATGAATCTTGCTGCTAAATCCAGCCAACTTGTGTTTTAACTGGTTGTTCAGAATAAGCTTTAATTGACCAGAGCTTATAATTTCAGAAAGAACACCAGCTTCAGGCTCAAAATTTATTTCGACACCAAAGGTTTCACTGCCATAGAGCGATATTGTTTGCTCTGAAATAGTGTCTTTAGATGTACTGCTAAAGGATTGAATCATCTTTTCTGCACCTTCGATATTTTCTTTATTCTGCCGGATAACTTCTTGAAGTTTAGCGCTATTTTGAGAGAATTCTTTTTGAAGTGCTAGAAGGTTTTCTTTCTCTGTTTTTCTGTCTTGTTGGGTAAGATTCCAATTATTGATTTGCAAGGCAATCAGTATTCCTATCACCACAAGAATAATTTCGCCAAGCGCATAGGGCAGGTATTTTGAAAACCTGTTTTCTGAAAGTAGTTATTGGCGAATACGACGGAAGATTTTTATCATATCAATTGCAGTTTTCGACCAACAAATCATTCAATTCTTCGGCATCAGCTTTGATGCCCCTGAGAAGGTCCTTTTCCCGTTCTGCATTAATCATACTTAAAATCATCAGATTCTTTGTCTTTACAAATAGTTCGTCATCGGGATTTTGTTGCCATTCCATGCTGGATAAAAGTCCTTGCAATTCTTCATCAAACATGCTTTGATACTGTGGCACTTCTTGAACCCCAAAAGCGGCATATTTTTCTAGGTCAAAAAGTCTTTCTGTTATGACATTGTAATTAACGTCAATGATAATTGTGGCATTATCTTGTGCTGTATAATGGCCTAAAATTCTTTTTTTCAAGGTTTGATTGCGTAGTTGTTCCAGTTTTCCAGACGAAGTAATGTCAGTTATAGCCGCTTTGGTCGGTATAAATTTGTAGTGCCTGAACGTTGTCAAAAAATCTTTAAAAATTACCGCTTTGTCGTTTTGGATTTTTAAGAGGTTTTTTAAAAATCTTTCTGTGGCTTCCAAACGTTTATCAATAGTTGCCATTGAACTATCGATATTTTTAATATCGACCTGTAGGTCTTCGGCAATTTTACAGTAGTAGGTTTTTTCGAGTTTTATAGATTTTGCGTTCTCGTTCAAATTATTGATTTTAAGGGCAATGAGAATACCGATGACTACAAGCACTATTTCGCCTATAGCGTAGAGTAGGTACTTTGAGAAACGGTTTTCTTCAAGTAATTTTTGACGGATTTTTCGAAAGAATTTAATCATTGGTCAACCATTAGGCGTTCGTTTTTATTCTTCAATTTCCTGAGCCATGATGTCCAGCATGTTCAAGATTCTATTGCGCAAGGTTTGCGATTGAATGTTTGTAACTTGATGCGTTGTGATTACTTGGCTCACAATACCCTCAAATTCAACATCTGCAAGAACCTTTGTCAAATCCACGTTTTTTCTTGTTGGCTTAATGGTGAATTTAGAGTTTGATTTTTTGTCCAATGCCTCGGTGGGGGTGTAGCCGTCTTTCCATAAGTTATTATTTACGTTTCTAGCAACACCTAATCTAAAGTAACACGGCGCTAGAATTTCCGTTCGGAATTTTTGGTATTCCAACTCCATTTCTTGAACCTGAAAGACCTCAGAAGACCAATTTGATAAAAATCTCACCAAGGTGTCATTCTGTATGAGGCGAAGATTTTCTGAACCAACGATATCGTTTTTTATGGGGTCAAAAGTTGGGTCCCTAAATATGATCCACAATGTTCTATAAAACCCATCTTCATCAATTGCTGAGGTGGGATTGTCTATTCGTTTTAGCAAATTATTGCAGGCTTCCAGGGCCTGATTACGCATCAGTATTTTTTCGTCAAGTTGCTTGAGGTTACTTTGATATTCACTGAACAATTGTTTTAAAATTAATTGCTCCTTTACCAAATCTTTCTGTTTCTCATTCCAATTGTTGATGCTTAACGCTATTAAGATTCCAATGACCACCAAGATGATTTCACCAATGGCATAGAGGAGGTACTTTGAAAAACGATTTTCTTCAAGCAATTTTTGCCGGATACGGCGGAAGAATTTGATCATAAGAGAATGGTTGGTTCCTCTAAAGATATGACTTTATGGAGTCAATGGATTTAAACAATGGCGTTGATAGTCTTGTCAACGCGCGGTTAGGAAAGCTAGCAATAGTATTGATAACTCTGGCTAAACCGGAGATGCAGGGGTAGAGCAACTATGTTCTCAGTCTTTATCTAATGTATATTACTTTTTTTAATTGGCCTTTCTACAAGATAATATTAGCAGAAAACTTACAAATGATATATTGAGTCCAGTTTCTCGTCAATTTTAGTAGTATCTCGAATTAACCATTTATGGGATAAT
>CALBPG010000228.1 GCA_937899065.1 uncultured Allomuricauda sp. | reverse complement strand
ATTAATTTTGCACTCATTGACATATTGAACCTATTTTGGATGCGAAAGTCAAATCAGGAACAACATTTGGCACAAAACCTTATCTAAAGATACGTCTTTACTACAAATTTTGGGTACAACATAGGTACAACAAACGTTGATATTAACTGATATTATATGACTTTAAAGAAAATTGATTAAAACATAAATCATTGAAAATGAGTTGTTTTATGTTTTCTTAGTGCAATATATACCAGACTTAGGATCTAGTGCCGCAAGGCGTGGGGGTTCGACTCCCTTCATCCGCACAATATTTGTAGCCCATTAACTGTTTAAAAGTTAATGGGTTTCTTTTTTGAAATATGCTCCATCGGAAATCCATACTTTTTAGATGGCTTAACATGCAAACCTCTCCTATCATGAAACGAACCATACAACAACTTTCAATTTTTTTCTTAATCGTGCTTCTTACCGGCTGTAGTAATGATGATGGGTCTGATTCGATTTCGGAAGATGCCATAGTAGGGGAATGGATTGCCGTTCAAAAATTTGAAGGTGAGAACGAAGTGGGACTTAGTTTTTGCGAATCGCGAATTGTGCTCAGTTTTATCGTGGATGGTACCCAAGTTCCAAGATGGACTACAGGTACCATGCCTCCTCCTGAGTGCTCAGATCTTATGCTTGCGCCAGCGCTTAGTTGGTTGAGTACCTGTCATAATCAATGGGAAATGATCAGCATCACCGGAGAAGTCTTTTTAGCTACCTTGCGAATAGAAAACAATAGGTTGGTTGAGTCCATACCTAACGATAGTGAATCTATCTTTATTTACGAAAGGTTATAGGCTCAAATCTAGTCAACAAAAATTCTTTCACTGATACACCCTTATATAATCCACCACCATAGCACTTTCCACAAATTCGGGGTCGATATCCGGTTTAATGGCAATATTTAAGATGAGGTAATAGTCCGAATCGTAGGGCCAGGTATTTTGGTTTTTGGTTTCAGGGTGGTATTCATAATGGGTTTTGCCATCCACAGCAAAGACCATTTTTTCGGAATTCCATTCCATGGTATAAATATGAAAGGTATCGGAGGCATTTTCAAGCTGGCGACCGCCCACATTTTTTACCATATCCCCGTAGCTCGAGCCGTTGTGAAGCGCACTGGATACGTAGTCCTGATTTGCACCCCAGTGTTCCAAGATATCAATCTCCCCACAGTAAGGCCAATTGACCTTGCCGTAGCCTTTCTTTTCCCAATAGGCGCCATCTTCGTTGATGTTTTGGTTCAGCATCCAAATGGCAGGCCATGTACCTTTTCCTTTCGGTAGTTTGGCTTTGATTTCCACTTTTCCGTAGGTAAAGGCAAATTTGGAGTTTAGTCTCGCGGAGGTATATCGTTTGGTTTTGCCCTGGGTTTTAAAGGTTTCTTTTTTCGCTACCAAGTGAAGGAATCCGTCTTTGACATACGTATTTGCTACCCGCTTGGTGTAGTGTTGAATGATACCACCCCACCAACTTCCTCCGGGTGGCAGTTTGGTTTGATGAAACCACTTTTTGGTATTGATGGCACCCTCCCCCTCAAATTCATCTGCCCAAACCAAATTCTTGAATTCCGCTTCGGTGACCTCGGTTGTCATTTTAGACGAATTCTTATCCTGCCCAAACGCTATGGCGGAAATGAGGGTGCAAAGGATGAAAAGAATTGAGGTTTTCACGAGTGGCATGGTGTTTTTCTTTAAAGGTAGTGGATATTTGCACTTCAAAGACTCCGCCAAAACAATTCTTGCAGCTTACCTTTCGAATACTTTTCTTATGGCTTCAACCTCCGATTTTGGGACGGCCTGTATCAGTGTTTCATAAAGGTCGATAAAGCGTTTGGGTTCTTCGGGATTGTGGCTAGTCCATTCCAGGAGTATTTCCATAAACCGTTCTTTTCCAATTGCTGTTCTCATCTGTTGTAATGCAATCGCCCCTTTGTTGGGTTCCAAGTAATCCGCTCCATCGGCATATAAGAGCGGGGGTTCGGTATTGGATTCGTTGTTCCGTTCCTTATCGTAAAAGTCTTTTTTCTTTTTGAGGATATGGTTCAAGGCTTCGGTTCCCATTTCATTTTCCAATACTTGAAAAGCGAGTGCTTCAGGAAGCGCTTCGGATAACATTTCCACACCCTGTACATTGGCCATGTTAATTTGTGACGCTACCCAATGCCGCATAGTTTGTGCGGCCAAAGAATGAAACAAATAGGATTTTTCAGCAAGATGGGTCGTATCGGCATACCAACCTTCTTTCTCCGAAATAGCGATAGTATTGGGGTAGGCATAAAAATCTTCTTGGTAGTATGGAATTTCAACCACCCGAACCGCTTTGAAAGGATATACATTCATATGTGCTTCAATATATGAGATGGTGCTATGAAGCGCTTTTTGATATATGGGAATATTGAATTGATGCTTTGGCGAGGCAAGAAAATGGGTTTGAACCCTACCTGCTTTCGAACTGTTTTTTTGATAACTTCCTGAAGCGAGATGCCAATTGAAGGGTTGTGGTTCTGTAATGCTAAAAGACCGATAACTTCTATTGTTTTCTTCCCAAGAATTCAACAAATTTCCTGGTGCAATGGGTATTTGTCCTTTTTCAGTGCCTATGGTAATGGTTCCGGTTACCTTATGGGCATCGGGAGCATAGAAATCCTCTTTGAGCCCCATACTATTTCCAACTTCCGCCTTGCGAGAGGTCAATTTTTTCAAACTATGTTCTTCCCGTTTTCGGTTTTCTAGAAGCTCACGTTCACTATCATACCCTAATATGGGCAAGAATTGGCGAATATGTCCGAAAGACCCGGTAAACATTAAGTCGGGTTGTGATTGTTCACCGCTTTGGGTAAAACCCGTATAAGTCTTCACTGCTTTTACAGCTAGTTTTAGGCTATCTGAAGGAAGCAATTGATGCGGAAGGCGATACCCATATAAACGATGTTCGCTGTTTTTGATGCCAGGTAAGAGCGCTTCTCCATCGAACCATAAATGTTCCACTGAAACATGTTCCTCAAAATTGAAAAACAGCGAATCAATTGGTGTAGTCGATTGATTAACCAAAAGCATGTCTGCCTGGTAGGACGCTTTTCGTTGGTTGGGGTGGAAATCAAACTTTAAATCTACATGGACGATTTTAGGTTGGACCACGGATTTCAAATACCCGAATTTTTTCTCGTATTCGGCTGATTCCAATTCTTCGATAGCACTTGGTGTAAAGTTGCCCTTATTGTTCACGTTTTTCACAATAAAGGATTGCAGCACGAAAAAGCCAACGAGTGCCAAAAGTGCAACAAGCTTTCCAGTCCATCCTAGTTGGTGGCCACGCACCCCGAGTTTTTTCCACCAAACCATTCCGGTACCCCTTGACCAAAACAAAATACCCAGCAATACAAAACTTAGGGTTAACAGGGTCCACATGAAAAAGTACCAAAGGGCAGATATGGACCAAATCCCATAGCCACTGATTTCAGAATAGTCTTCTAAACCCGGTACCGCGGCAAAAGCAAATCGGGTTTGCTCGGCAAGACCGAGTTCAAATGCCAAGATGGTTCCAAAGAAAAAGCCAACACATAAAATATGGGTCAAAAAACGATTGCCCGTAAGCCCTGAAATAAAAAATACCAAACCAATCCAAAGGACATAAGTGAGCCAGCCCCAATTGTACCCCAAAATATCATAGATATAGAGGTCAAGTTCAATCAAGGCGGTACCACCTTTGATAATCTGCGCAAGAATACCCAAAACCATGAAACTCGCGGCTACCACAAAAGATACCGCCGACATCGCAAAAAAGCGCGACAACTGAGTGACCCAGACGGGTACAGGCAAGGTATCGGTAATGTGGTGGATTTTTACTGTTCTATCCTTGAAAAAAAGTTCTCCGGCCCAAACCATAAGGAGAATCATGATAAAGACACCAAAGGATAATCTAAAAAAGGTCATCGTTGATGTCAATGGAACTGTCGGACAGAAATAGTAGATGGCATTCCAAAACAAATTTAGTAGAATTGCCATAAGGAGGACAATACCCAATATGACGCGAAATGAAGTGGGTCGAACCACATTTTTGAATTCTAAAATGGCTAGCGAAAGAAGCTTTTTAAGAAAATCTGGGGTTTTAAATGAAAGCTTGGGTCGGCAAACTTTTTGAAATAATACGTTGGAAGAAGATATTAGAAATTGACGTTTG
>CALBPG010000227.1 GCA_937899065.1 uncultured Allomuricauda sp. | reverse complement strand
AATAAGAACATTACGTTATGGTACCAATTGATATCTGATTCCAGAATTTCTCCTGTGCGAGGGTCGCTCACATGAGGACCATTGGCATTAGGAATGGGTGAAGCGAGATAGCGTACCACGGAATAGCGCACATCTTCAGGAGACCATTCAGGGTCTTCTTCTTCAGTAGGAGGGTCTTTGGCGATAATGGCATTCTTAAAACCTGCTGCTTCAAAAGCAACTTGCCAGTCTTCAATACCTTTCTTTATATAAGGTATCCATTTTTTTGGTGTGGCCCGGTCCACATAATAGACGATTTGCTTTTTGGGTTCAACCAATTCCCCTGCTTTGTACTTTTCAACATCTTCGGGCCTTACTTCCAAACGCCAGCGATCTAAAAACTTTACGGATTTGCTCTCTTGGGCTTCTAAGCCGTAATCTACTTGAGCACTAGTAAACCAACCTACGCGTTCATCAAAATACCGTCGCTTCATAGGTTCTGCTGGCAAGAGTACCATTGAATTGTTGATTTCCACTGAAATCGAACCGAGCGTTCCATTGCTTGGTGGGCTTTTCGCCAAATAGGTCTTTACGTGCCGTGCTTCAATATTCAGCGGATAACTTTTAATGGATTCGACATACCCACGTGCTTCATCCAAACGACTTACTTTAAATCGTTTTCTGTATCGTTCTGGCATGCCAAGCGCATTTACATCTTTTAGAAACATCGGGTCAATCTGAATTACCGTGGCAGGGTTCAAAGAATCTTTTTTATTGAAGGCTTTTATTTTAAAAGCATATAAAATAGGTTCAAAGTTGGAGTTGACTACTGCCTCATGAATCGGAAGGGAATCTGCGGCTACATTATTATAGGATACGACCCGAAGGAGGACTTTTTTGGGTTTCTTTTCCCAACGCAGCACTTGCGTGTTGATTTTTCCACCACCGAAACCAATGCCGCTTGCTGTTTTTGAAATTCGGCTTACCATCAACATTTCGCGATTGAAAAGCGAATCCGGAATTTCATAAAAGAACTTTCCGTCTACATCATGAACGGTGAAAAGTCCGTCGTCGCTTTTCGCTTTTTTGGTGATAACCTTTTCATAGGGTTGAATGTCTTTTTTGGACGCGCTTTTTTCTGTGGGCGGCTTTTTTTTGGCCTTCTTTTTAAAGAGTTGGCCCTGTGCAGGATGCAGAATGCATAGAAATAGAACGAAAAATAGTGGTTTTAGCAATCCTTTTTGAATCATAGTGGCTCAAGTTTGGTCTTCAAAAGGCGTTAAAGAACCTAAAAAACGCTAAAACAGACTGTTAAATAAATATTAACTCTACTTTTTTTTCTGCAATACCCCAACCTTTGGCAACCTTGCGTTTTACTGGTAGTTTCCGCCGAAACGCCTGCTATAGTTGGGATGAGGGGAGATGTGTTTTTGTGAAAAAAATCAAAAAGAGTGTAACAATTCAAAAGTATGCCAGTCTTATAAGCATACAATATCAATCAAAAAATTCAATCAAAAAATGAGTAAGTTATTATTAATCTACGGTTGCGCACTTTTAAGTAGTTCGCCCGTAACAGAAGAACAACAAAGTTCTTTGAACCAACCGGTTCAAGAGACCAAAACCGAAATCCAGAGTACTTTTGAAAACAGTATTTCAGTATTGCGTATCAACGCGGAAGTACAGAATCTTGCAGACACCTATATGGGTTGGGAAGAGGATTCGGCAGAATTTGATTTAGACGAAATAGAATTCGTAGAAGATGAAGCTGAAATCGATTTGGGATTTGATACGTCCGCGTATCTCCCAGAAGGCTTCAACCCTTATGAAAACTATTTTGATTTGAATTCCATCATATTTTTAGAAGAAGACGTTGAATTTAACTTGGATACGGAGTCGTATCTCCCCAGTGATTTTGACGCGTATTCTGAAGTATTGGATGTGCATTCCATCAACTACATTGAAGAAGAAGATGGTGATTTAGGATTCAACACAGAAGACTATTTGCCAAACGACTTCAATCCTTATGCAGTATATGTGGATTTGAGCAGCATCTCATACGTAGAAGATTTGGATTTGGAATTCGGTTTCGATACCACGCACAGTTTGCCTGAAGGTTTCGATGCCTACACAGAAAATATAGGAATTGCCTCTATCAACTACATGGAAGATGAGGATATGGAACTAGGTTTTGACACAAGACCTTTCCTTCCAGAAGATTTTGACCCTTACACAAGGTCAAACTAGTAGGATGTTTTGAATCATTTTACAAATTTTTGAGTTAGTTAGTCTGAAAGCCCCGTTTGGGGCTTTCTTAGTTTTAGGAAGATATTCACGCCAACGGTAAGGTTTAATCCCACCACAGTACCCTCTCGTTCATAAGTCCTGACGATAGGGTCGCCCAGAATCGATAGAAACTCTTCATCAAAACGGTCATCTTCTCTGGGGTTTATGACATCAGAATATGTGTTTTTACGCAACCGCAGCCCCAAACCGCCATAACAATTGACCCCGAATTGCGACAATAGGGAAAAGAAAATACCTGCCTTGGCGTTGATGCCAAACTTGATTCTTTCAAAATTCGCGCTGTCAAATTCAAGTCGTGTTTCTGAATTTGGGGTGTAACTTTCGTTGATACGCGTTTCGGTATGTTCCAAGTAAAAAGCTTCCAAGGCTAGATATTCTGTTAGGTTTTTGGAACGCTCCGTGAACTTTATGAATTCCAAACGGAATTCACGCAAACGATAGTTGATTTTAGGTTCTTCCTCGGTATTGAAGGGGGACCAGGTTTCATGCCCAAAACCCACATTCGCTCCTATACCATAACCATTTTTCATGTCAAACACATAGCCCGCATTGATTCTTGGGAAGAAAGGGTCAATGGGTTTCAGGAGGTTTACCGTAAGATAGTCTTCATGTAGTTCTTGGGCAGGAAGAGATACCGGAAAACAAGCAAAAAAGAGGAGCCATTTAAATGATTTCATACCGTTGGTTTCAAAGAAATGTTGGTGTTCGAGCTGTAAAATATCTTCTTTTTTGTCGACGACATGCAGTTAACAAAAAGATAACATGTAAATCGACGAAGTGTAAATGTTAAAAAAAGTCGTTTTCCGACATCAAAATCGCAAGGTTTTTGAGTTTCCATGGAAGCTTCTTCATCAAAATACAAGTTTTATTGAGAAGGTTTCTGTTTACCTTTTTTCCTGGGTAACGTTAACAAAAAACTAATTGTACTAAAGTTTGATTTTTGCGGTTTTACCTTTGTACAACAATTGAAAAACAAGAGTTATGATACGTACGAAATGGTTTTTCCTTGCAATGTTAACATTGGTATTCGCACAAGCTGCGAACGCTTTTCAAAACGATAATGAAGAAGAAATTTTCGATTTGGAAACAGTGGAATACGTAGAGGAAAACAGCGAGTGGGAGCTTGGTTTTGATACCAGTGCCTATCTCCCAGAGGGATTTGACCCTTATACGAGTGTAGTGTCCATAAATACCATCAATTTTATTGACCTCTGCGAAGATGTTGAAGAAGATTTTGGTACTGCGGAACATCTGCCACAAGGGTTTGATCCGTATACAAGATAAGTTTAGTTTCTTACATTTTTTTGAGTTAGTTAGTTGCAACGGTCCCTTTTTAAGGGGCCGTTGCTGTTTTAAAACAACAGCGGAAGTACCCACTGAAACATCGCGATGAGTAATACAATGGCAATAAGGTTTAAAAACACCCCAACCTTGGCCATTTGCGGAACTTGAACGTAACCGCTCGCAAAAACAATGGCGTTAGGCGGTGTCGCCATGGGCAGCATAAAGGCACAACTACTAGCCATGGTCACCGGAATCAATAAATGCAATATCGGAACATCAAGACCTATTGCGATACCCGCTACTACGGGAGCCAAAACTGAAATCAAAGCGACGTTGCTCATTAACTCTGTCATAAAGAGAATTAGGAATATAAGCAGGGCAGCCGTCAACAATATACTAATGTCGCTTGTGGCGATTGCTCCAGCCACCAGATCCACAATGCCACTGACGGACATTCCTTTGGCTAAAGCTAATCCGCCCCCAAAAAGGATTAAAATACCCCAGGCCAGTTGTTGCGTGTCTTTCCAACTGATAATAAAATCTCCTTTTTTCAAATTATAAGGGATGCAAAACAGGGCAAGTGCGGCGAAAATACTGATCATGGTATCCGTTAGGGCCAAACCAGGGAAAAGCTTATTGATAAGCGTTCGGAAAATCCATAGGAACACGGTTACCCCAAAAATCACCAACACCAGCTTTTCCTTGCCGCTGGTGGCTCCTAGCTTCTGCAACTCTGTTTGAATCACCTCTTTGGAAGCATTGAATTTTAAGTCACGGTTTGGAAACATCCATTTGACCAATACCAAATAACTGATGCCTATCATTACCGCCGAAAAAGGGAGTCCTATAGACATCCATCTTAAAAAGGAGATTTCAATGTTGTACTCGTTTTCGAGGAGTCCGATAAGCACAGAGTTGGGTGGGGTACCAATAACAGTGGCAATACCTCCCGCATTCGCGGAAAAAGCAATACCCAGCATTACGCTCAAGGCAAAATTCTGGTCGTTTTTGGTAAAACCATCCTCATCGTTGACCAATAGTTTTATAACTGATATGGCTATAGGTAGCATCACCACCGTACTTGCCGTGTTGCTAATCCACATACTGAGGGTTGCCGTAGCCAGCATAAAACCCAAAATGACCCGGTTGGGCGAGGTGCCCGTCAAGCGGATGATGTTCAGGGCAATACGCTTGTGCAAATTCACCTTTTCTAAAGCCAAAGCCATCACGAAGCCCCCAAAAAACAAGAAAACAATTGGGCTGCCATAGTTGGCGCCTACTTCGGCAATTGGTAGTATTTTAAAAAAAGGAAACAGTAAAAGCGGTAACAAAGCAGTGACCGAAATAGACACCGCTTCTGTAATCCACCAAATCAACATCCATAGCGCTATGGCAATTACCGCGTCTCCTGCTTCGGAAACCATTTGAAACGGTAGATTAATGGCTATAAGAAACGCGAGCGGACCTGAAACTAGTCCCCATTTTTTGCTTGACCTCATACGGAAATCGAAGCTAGCCTATTTTTTGGAAACGTGAAAGTGACTTAGATGGGACTCTTACAAAGCATTATGCTTTGAGCATAGCAAAAAGTCCCTCCTCATTTTTTTCCACGGCAAACACGCCCAATTTGGAAAGGTTTTTGGTGCTTTTGTCCCATTTCTTACCGCTAAGACCTGCTTTTTCTTTGAGTTCGGCCAGCGGAAGTTTTCCAGCGGGTTTGAGAATGTCCATTATGGTTTTTTCCTCCTCCGTTAAAACGACTTGTTTCTTTTCAGGTCGCATTTGTGGGAAGAACAATACCTCTTGAATGGAACTGTTGTTGGTCAATAACATTACCAATCGGTCAATGCCGATTCCTATACCTGCAGTAGGTGGCATACCATATTCTAATGCTCTTAAAAAGTCTTGGTCAATAAACATGGCCTCATCATCTCCTTTTTCAGACAGTTTGAGTTGTTCTTGAAAACGTTCTCTTTGGTCGATAGGGTCGTTTAGCTCCGAATAGCAATTAGCGAGCTCTTTCCCATTGCCCATCAGCTCAAAACGCTCGGTCAATGCGGGATTATCGCGGTGTTCTTTGGTCAATGGACTCATCTCCTTGGGATAGTCCATGATAAAGGTAGGTTGCACATAATGGTGCTCGCAACACTCTCCAAAAATCTCATCAATCAGTTTCCCAACGCCCATGGTTTCATCAACCTCTATGTTCAGTTTTTGGGCTACTTCACGAAGCTGAACTTCATCCATTCCGGCGACATCATGTCCGGTATGCGTTTTAATCGCTTCCAAAATAGGCACTTTGGCGTATGGTGCTTTAAACTCAATCAGGTTATCACCCACTTGTACTTGGGTGCTTCCCGTGGAATCCAAGGCTACTTTTTCCAAGAGCTGTTCCGTAGTGTCCATCATCCAATGGTAGTCTTTGTACGCCACATATAACTCCATCACCGTAAACTCCGGATTGTGCGTACGGTCCATCCCTTCATTGCGGAAATCCTTAGAAAACTCGTAAACCCCATCAAACCCTCCAACAATCAATCTTTTGAGATACAATTCGTTTGCGATTCGCAGGTACAACGGAATGTTTAGCGCATTATGGTGCGTTAAAAAAGGGCGTGCCGCTGCTCCACCCGGAATAGGTTGGAGAATAGGGGTTTCGACCTCTAAATACCCCTTGGCATTATAGAATTCACGAATACTGTTCGTGATTTTGGTTCTTTTGATGAAGGTGTCTTTCACCGATGGATTAACTGCCAAATCCACATACCTCTGACGATAACGCTGTTCAGGGTCATTGAACTCATCATTAACGTTTCCCTCAGAGTCTTTTTTTTGAAGAGGAAGTGGTTTGAGTGCTTTGCTCAATACATCAAAGCTTTTGACCATCACGGTGGGCTCACCCACTTGAGTGGTGAAAAGTGTTCCCTTCACCCCAATGATATCGCCAATATCGAGCAGTTTTTTGTAGACTTCATTGTACAGTGTCTTGTCGTCATCCGGACAGATTTCGTCCCGATTGAAGTAGACCTGAATGCGGCCTTCGCTGTCTTGCAGTTCGGCAAAAGAAGCTTTTCCTTGAATCCTTCGTGACATCAATCGGCCAGCGATAATGACATCCTTGCCTTCTTCAAACTAAGCATTTATCTCATAGGACTTATGGTCCACGGGATACAGTGCAGCAGGGTAGGGGTCAATGCCCAGCGCACGAAGTTTGTCAAGTTTGTCTCTACGAACGATTTCCTGTTCCGATAACTGCATATGTTCAAAATTAAAGCGCAAAATTACACTTTTGCGCTTTAATTTTAATGGGCTTTCTCGGCGGATGCGTAATTCGGAACGTAAGGTTTCTCCATGACGATTTGAAGAATGTCTTCTTCTAAACTTTCAATAGGACTTTCCACGATTCGATTACTTTCTTCCCCAGATTTGGAAAAGATAAAGGTGGGAACCTTTATGATATTCAGGCCTTTTTCTTCACCGGTTGGACTTTTTTTATAGAATTCCTTTCTTCGGTCCAAAGCCACCATGGTCAGTTGTTCCATGGGATAATCGGCTTCTTTCAAGATTTTGACAAAGCGGGGTACCTCACGTTTACTGTCGCCACACCATGTACCCAAGAATACGGTGATGTTGTAGTTTTTGAGGGTTTCTTTAAATGTTTTGGCCAAATTGGCATCTACCGTATAGTTTTCCACCTGTCCGGCAAACCAAGTATGGTAAGGGTCTTTGGAAAGTCCTTCCAAGTTGATTTGGCCTACCATAAAAGGTTGGTGCCCCTCTAGCGCGATTTCTTTGTTGTATTCTTGTGACCATATATTGATAGTCACAGCAATTAGTCCCAAAGTCAGAATTGTTTTCATAAGATTACTATTTACTGAGACCCAAATTGCAAATTGTAGCAAGGGCTTTTTGAAAACAAACGGTGGAAATAGGAACTAGACCCGGGGTGGATTTTAACTTTTAAAGCGTATTTGGATTTCTTCGCGTGAGCTGACCTCCAACTTTTTATAGATGTTGTTGATGTGGGTTTTTACTGTGCTTACACTTACGAAAAGCTTATCAGCAATCTCTTTGTTCGTATGTTCTTGAAGAATATGGTCCACTACTTTTTGTTCTTGCTTGGTCAATTGATTCAATGACTTTTCTAGCGCTCTTTTTCGAAGTAGGGTATTGCGTTTGAGCAAAACATAATTCAAAATGAGGGATAACACTAGAAATCCAATGATAAGCCAAGTCCAGTTCCAACTGCCTTTTGAACCAAATGAAGCCAATTGCCTGTCCGAAGATAATTCGGCTGCATACTGTTGGGTGAAACTTGCCTCAGGATACTCGCTTTCCAAGCGACTTTGCAATTCTGAATAATACGGGTTGTCCAAAACATCAGTCAAATAATATTCAAACGTTTCGCTATTTCGGGTAGTGAGAAAATCAAAAATATAAAGCTCAACCAAAGGTTCGTTGCATTCCATTGCAAAGGCCTGCATGCGTGAAAACCATTTTTTTGAATTGAGTTTTTTACTGGTTTCACTAGGGAAATCCATAAAATCGAGCACCATTTGCTCCTTTAGGAGCTCCATTTCCAAGAGTAGACTAGCACTTTTATTATTGGATTCTATTGAACAGAGTGATTGGTCTTCGAATGAGGTAGGGAATTGAACTGTATCTTGATTATTGCCAATAAAAAGCACACTCGAACTATCTTCGCATTTCCCATTGAAATGGCCTTTGTTTTCTTCCTCCGTGCAGCCCTCCAAATGAATGCGGTACATACGGTTTTGGTCCAACAAATTGTCACCTTCAAAAACAAAGTAGCCGGTAGAGTCTACAACGGAGCTTCGAATGATTTGGTTCAAATAAATCCCTGAAGACTTTCTATAGTCCTCCACCAAGGATAAGTACACGGGTTTTCCAGCCTGTTCAGAAGAAACGAATCCCTCAAAACGGAATTGCGCATGGCTTTGTAGAAACAACCCTAAAAAGAAAGCGAGTACATACGGTTTCATGAAGACTTTAGGCATGGGATTAAAATTAGGGATTTGGCGTAACATTTTTGGTTTTTAGGCTACTGATAAGGTACATCAATCAAAGAAAAATGAGTTTTTGGAGAGTTTTATTGGCGATACTTTTCCCGCCATTATCAGTAATT
>CALBPG010000226.1 GCA_937899065.1 uncultured Allomuricauda sp. | reverse complement strand
TAAAATAGTTTTGCCGAAAACAGAACTAACAAATGGATATTGATTACGTGTTGGTTGAAGGTGATTTAGATAGGCTTAAAACCTATGTTGAAAGTCTTGAAAAAGAGTACCATATAATCATCACCAAACAACCTTTTATAGGTCTTACCATGATTAAAGCCCATGATAGTGTTGAACATCAACCTTTCTACTTGGGTGAGGCATTAATCACAGAAACCGAAGTTTCTATCGAGGATAAAGTGGGCCTCGGCATATGTATAGGCGATCAGCCAACCCGATCGTATTGCGCCGCGGTTATTGATGCAGCAATGCAATTAGAAGATGACAAACTTCCTGAGATTATGGATTTTCTCCAGAAAGAGTCCTTTGAAATCTATGAAAGGGAAAAAGAACACAATCATCAAATTCAAAAAACAAAAGTGGACTTCAAACTTATGGAGCAAGATTAACTTATGATACGAGAAACCAACTACGACCATCTCTTTGAATCACAAAAACAGTATCGATTGCTGTTGGATTGTATGGCAAAACCTGGGGTAATTGCCAAGCTTGATTCAGACATTAATGTACCTGACGGATTAAATAAGGCTTCCGCCTTAGTGGCATTCGCACTATTGAACAGTGATGTATGCTTTTGCAACACCATGAATCAAGAGGCATTGAACGCCTATTTCATTACAAACACTTCGGCATCACCAGCGGAATCTGATGTTGCCGATTTCATTTTTGTAAATGGAGCAAAACCTGATGTCAAAAAAGTTTCGGTGGCAAAAATGGGGCTTCCTGCTTATCCAGAATCAGGTGCGTTTATCATCATAGATGTGAATCAAATTTCAGAATCTCCCCTACAGGATGCAATCAAGTTCGTTCTAACGGGTCCAGGGGTAAAAGAAACTAAAGATATTTATGTTGTGGGTATTTCCATAGCACTTTTAGAAGCTATTTTAGAAAGAAATGTAGAATATCCCTTGGGTGTTGATACCATTATAACGGATAAAAGCGGAGCGGTATTCTGCATACCAAGGTCGAATAAGTTTAAATACCAAGAATAACAATTATGGGGTATGTTGCGGTAAAAGGTGGTTCTGAAGCCATCGAAAATGCGAAAAAACTAGTTGAGTTCTATCGCTTGCGTGAAGAGGTTTCTCCTTTGGAGGTGGCGCAGATTCAATCTCAGTTTAGGTTGGCCATTGATAAAATCATGGGTGAAGGGTCATTCTACGCCCCTGAATACGGTGCACTTGCCCTAAAACAAGTTGAAGGGGATATTTTAGAGGCCGCCTTTGTTATGAGGGCTTATCGGGCAACCCTTTCGAGATTATATTATTCTGAGCCCATCGACACTAAAAATATGTTTGTCGAACGAAGAATCTCCTCTTCATTTAGAGATATCCCGGGAGGGCAAATTTTAGGCCCAACAAGAGATTACACACAACGCATGTTACAGGTGAACCTTGCCACGGAAGATGATGAGGATATGCAAAAATTCTTGACGGAATTTAAAGAGGATGTAAAGGGTGCTGAAAAAGAAGAGGTTCAGACATTTAGCAAGGTGGTTGATTTGTTAAGAGAGCAAGGCTTGTTAAAAGGTGTAGGCAACAATGAAGACACTAAATTAATGGATGTGACCCGAGTTGCCGTGAAATACCCGGCGCCCAGATCGGCAAGATTACAGATGCTCGCCAGAGCGGAAACAGGTGGCATTATGGCGCTAGGCTATAGCAGTATGAGAGGCCATGGCAGTGTGCACCCAACCGTGGGTGAACTTAGGGTCGGGCTGGTAGATGTGCATGTGACCGATAATAGAAAAAGAAAACGTTACATTGGAAAAGTGAGGGTCACAGAGGCTGAAATGATTTCGAAAGCAGCATCAAAGAGTGCCAAAAAAGTGCCTTACTATTCCATTGGTTACGGATTGTGTTTTGGTCAAAATGAAACCAAAGGCATTTGTATGGGAATTTTGGACAGGGCCATGCGCATACCAGGAAACAACGCTCCGGCCAATGATCAAGAGTTCGTGTTATACCACACTGAAGGTGTTGAATCATTAGGATTTACAAATCACCTAAAATTACCCCACTATGTTACCTTCCAATCTGGACTTAGCAATCTGCGCAAAGCTGTAAAACGAGATAAATCGTCCGAGGAGGAAAAAAAGGAAGGAGCGAAAACCAATGGTGTTTTGCAACAAGTTAACGACGATCTTATTTAATCATGGTAGAAGAAAAAAAATTCCACAGACAGTTTAACTACGCGTTTATAGATGAAAGAACGAAAAAAGAAATTCGGCGCAAACTCTTAAAGGCGGTCTGTATTCCGGGGTATCAAGTACCTTATTCCTCTCCTGAGATGCCCATCGCTCGTGGTTGGGGCACTGGGGGGCTGCACATTACCCTTTCATTAATAGGAAAAGAGGATACATTCAAGATTATCGACCAAGGTAGTGATGCTAGTGTGAATGCCTGCAACCTGCGAGATTTTGTAAAAAACACTACCGATTGTGATACCACTTTTGAGACCTCAAAGGCAACGCTTATTCAAACACGTCATCGCATTACGGAAGAAGAATTGAAGGCACACCAAATCATGATTTTTCAGGTACCACAACCGGAGCCTTTACGTGGTGTGGAGCGCTATGAGAAGAAAACACGAGAAATGCACGCCGAGGCTGATTATGCCAAAATGTGGGTTTCCCTGTATGAATCGTTCGTGCGTTTTGGAGATATCATGCGAGGTGCAGGTTATCCTGTGAAAGTGAACGGACGTTATGTAATGTCGCCCTCACCCATTCCACGTTGGGACATTCCCAACCTAAGTGACGCTGAATGCTTATATCTATTTGGCGCGGGTAGGGAAAAGCGTTTGTATGCTGTGCCACCACACACCACCGTAGAGCCGTTGGAGTTCGAAGATGTCAAATTTAAGATTGAGCAGTTCGAGGGATTAAAATGTGAGATTACTGGGGAACAGATTGCTTTTTTAGATGAGCTGTATGGCTCTGATGGAAAAACAACCCATGTGGTCAATGATAGTGATTTTATGGATCAAATCAAGGAGAAAGAAAGGCCCATACAATGGGTGAATCGATACCTCACCGAAAAAATTGAAAAAACCTTTAACAAGAATTAATGATGGATAACAAAGAATGGCTTTTAAAGGTTGAGAACCTTACCAAGATTTATGGTGAGCATTCCGTTAACACTTTGGATAAAACAGGACCATTATTCAATTCTAACCAGTGCCCGGAAACAGGTGCCATTGTCGCCTGTGCCAATATTGATTTCACGTTACACCCTGGGGAAGTGTTGGGTATTGTGGGTGAAAGTGGTTCAGGTAAAAGTACCTTGGTAAAACTGCTGTACTTTGATTTAATGGCAACTGCCGGCAGTGCATATTTAAAGGGATATAAAAATGACAACACCAATATTTTAGAGGTTTCTAACCAGCAAAAACGCTTCCTTAGAAACCATAAAATGGGAATGGTGTACCAAAATCCAAGAGATGGATTGAACTTCCGTTTTTCATCTGGAGGAAATATCGCTGAAAAACTGCTTATGGCAGGTAATTTTCATGTAGGTAGTATTCGTGAAAGAGCTTCTTACTTGTTGGAATCTACAGAAGTGCCCGTGCCCAGAATGGATGAGACCCCAGAATCGTTTAGTGGTGGTATGCAGCAGCGCGTACAAATTTCAAAAGCAATCGCCAATAATCCACCATTACTATTCTTAGATGAAGTAACCACCGGATTGGATGTTTCGGTGCAGGCCAAACTGTTGGACATGATTAGAAGGCTGCAACAAGATTTGAACATCGCCATGATTGTCGTATCACACGATTTAAGCGTAATTAGAATGTTGACCGACAGAACCATTGTCATGAAAAACGGGCGCATCGTAGAAAAAGGACTAACCGATCAAATACTACAAGATCCTCAGCATGGTTATACACAACTATTGGTGAGCTCACTTTTATAAAAACAGGCATTATGGAACACACAATCGAAGTAAAAGGGTTATCCAAGACGTTTACGATGCATATACTGAATGACAAGGTCATTCATGCGATACAGGACCTTGACTTTTTTATAAAAGAGGGAGAAATCGTCGGATTGGCCGGAAAATCCGGCGCGGGTAAATCAACCTTGATTAAATGCATTTATAGAACTTGTATTCCGAGTAAAGGGGAAATCATTTACAACTCCAAAAAATTGGGAAAAATAGATTTGGCGAAGGCAGACGATTATGAGATATTGGCTCTTCGCAAAAGCGAAATGACCTACTGTTCCCAATTTTTAAGTGTAATTCCAAGGGTTACTGCAATTGATGTAGTTGCGGTAAGTCTTGTCAGCAAAGGGGAGTCATGGGAAAATGCCAGACAAATCGCTAAAGAATACCTTTCAAAACTTGGTTTGGACGAAGAGCTATGGGATGCCTACCCCTCTACATTTAGTGGTGGCGAACAACAACGAATCAATGTTGCCCGCGCCATTATATCAAAGCCACATTTCTTGTTGATTGATGAGCCCACAGCATCTCTAGATCAAAAAACAAAAGATATCGTAATCAATATGGTGCTCGACTTGAAAAACCAAGGCACTTCT
>CALBPG010000225.1 GCA_937899065.1 uncultured Allomuricauda sp. | reverse complement strand
CTTCTAAGCAGACGGTCATAGGTTCGAATCCTATCGCGATCACGAATAAATGACCCAACAATAAAAAACGCCAAGCTTGCTTGAGCGTTTTTTTGTTTGGGGCATTTTCAAGGCGTTTGACTCGACTATAAAATCTTCACCAATTAGGTCAAGTAATACATTATTCTTTTACCTGCCTAAGTTTAGACTAGAGGTTGTTCCAGTAATTTAAGATTACATAGCATCTAGTGAGATTTTCCATCATAATCTTTCAATTTAAAAGCCAAAAATTTGGTAATGTCCTAAATAAATGTATTTTTGGTAAACCAATCTGGTTAACCAATTAAGATGAACAGGATTCTATTCGTAGTATTTACTGGTATGCTTTTCCTAAGTGTGGGATGTAAAGACCAAAACCATTCTGCAAAAAATACTACATCGCTTGTAGCAAACGAGGTCATTCCCTTTTTCCAGCATTGGAATTTGATTTTAGGGGATGGCTCCAATGTAGGACAAGCCAGTAGCTATCAGAATGAAAATTTCTTTTTTACTACAAAAGATAACGCGGGAGATTGGGTAGTTTTTAAATCCCCCAATGCGGGAAACACTCACGGTACTTCAAACAATACTAGAACTGAATTGGCTCAATTGAAAAAATGGTCTCCGATGACCGGTGGAAAGATGAACGCTACCTTAAAGGTCATGAACGTGTCCAATACCGGGGATGCCAGTGTCGCTTCAACCTATTCAGTTGTTGTGGGCCAGATTCATAGTGCTGATGGACATGAAAATGAACCCTTGAAAATATTCTACAAGAAGTTTCCAGGGCATTCCAAAGGTTCTGTTTTTTGGAATTATGAAATCAATACCGCAGGTGATGATAATTCAAAACGATGGGATTACTCTTATCCGGTTTGGGGATATGACTTTTCCGTGGTCGGCAAGGATGAAAATACCTTTCCTCCTGAACCAGAAGAAGGAATTACACTAGGGGAAACGTTCAGTTATGAAGTAGAGGTTAAAGAAGGTATAATGTACCTAACCTTTACGAGCGAAGGTCACGAAACCAGAACCTTCACCAAAAACTTAAATTCATCTGATTATTCTTCAAGTGACGATGTGCCTGAGCAAACTCAAAATCTATTTTTTCCTATTGGACAAGATGGGTTAGAGCGAAATAATGCCTACGCGGAAGAAGGAATTTTTTTCAAACTGGGGTGTTACAATCAAACAAACGGAAAAGACCCAAAGCTCAATAGAGTCTGGTGTTCTGGGGCTGAAGCGCATGCTGGAGACCTGCAAAAGCAATACGAAAGCGGCAATTACGCTGAGGTTTGGTTTAAAACTGCTGATATTACGATAAATGAAGGTGCTATATCAAACCAAGGCTACTTTGCAGCAAACGATGGGTTGAGCAAGAAAACGGTTTATCCGAATGAAGTCATTCCTTTTATGGATAAGTTCAAAATCCTGCTAGGAGATGGTACTCGAGCTAACGACCTAACTACTTTTGAGCACAAAGACTTTTTCTACACCGTAATCGACGGTACCAGAAGATGGGTGGTGTACAAAACACCAAACTCTGGGGTAACCTCGCCCAATTCAAGCAATACAAGAACCGAACTCCATGAGAAAAGGGAATGGACACCGGAGGAGGGCGGAAATTTGACCGGCACCTGTAAAGTGATGCAAGTTTCCCTTTCAGGAGATGCCAGGGTAGCTGCTTCTTATTCCGTGGTGGTGGGACAAATCCATGGCGGCGAAGGACACGAAAATGAGCCTTTGAAAATATTTTACAAGAAGTTTCCTGGGCATTCCAAAGGTTCAGTTTTCTGGAATTATGAAATCAATACGGCAGGAAATGACAATAGCAAGCGATGGGACTTTTCCACAGCGGTTTGGGGGGATGATATGTCTGTAATTGGTCAAAGCAAAGACGATTACCCTCCAGAACCCAAAGAAGGTATCGCACTGGGTGAAGAGTTTAGCTACGAGGTAAATGTTTATGAAGGTATCATGTACCTCACCTTCAAAAGTGAAGGACATGAGACCAAAACCTTCACCAAAAATCTAATCGCTTCGGAATATGTCACCAAAACGGACTTGCCAACTCAGGTAAAGCAATTATTCGTTCCCTTGGGACAAGACGGCATCGAACGAGCGAACGCATACAGCAATGAACTTGGCTATTTTAAACAAGGAGCGTATAACCAAACAAATGGTAAAAGCCCGGAAACCAACAAAGTTTGGTGTGCCGGTGCCGAAACGTATGGTGGTGACATCGCCAAGCAATATGAAAACGGTTGCTACGCCGAAGTTTGGTTTAGGGAAGCAACGGTTGGGCCTGGAAAAGCCCCTCAATGAATTAAGGATGGTAAAGAACTCATGAATCAAAATTTTAAGAAGAATATCATATGAAAACGTTCGGAGCAAGTAAAGAATTTATCAAAGGCGATGACTTGGATTGGGAAGTTGTTGGTGAAGGGCTCAAAAGAAAGATAATGGGCTATGACGATAAAATAATGCTGGTCAAAGTACACTTTGAAGTGGGTGCTGTGGGCCAAATGCACGAACATTACCATTCACAAGTTACCTATGTGGAGAGCGGAAGTTTTGATGTTACTATCGACGGAAAAACCCAAACATTAAAAGGAGGAGATTCCTTTTACATTCCTCCACATGCACTACATGGAGCTATCTGCACCGAGGCAGGAGTTTTGATAGATGTGTTCAGTCCGATACGTGAGGATTTCATGCAATAAGCAGATTTTAGGAAAGCCATTCTTTCGCTTTCGATAAAATCAGATGGGCAATTATACTAAAAGATTAAAATTTTAACATTTAAATGCGAATAGCATTTTTTTTTAACGCTAGTATAACATATATTTGGTAAACCAAATTGGTTAACCAGTTTGGTTGATTAGAGAAAACCTAAACCAAATTTCCAAAATGAAAACATTAGAATAAGAAATAAAAAAGGATAGGTGCACGCCTATCCTTTTCACAAATTACTTCTTTCGGAGGGAAGTAAAATACAACAAGCATACATATTAAATGTAAACTTGAAGAACACAAAAATAATCAAATTCTTCCAGATTTAATATTAGCTGTTTGTTGAAGTGCCAATGCTCGCATTGGAGCCCTTTTACAGGGTCTAGAACTACTCAACTTTTAAATTAACTATTTAACAAATGAGCTTAAAAACAAAACTTTTCTTAGTTGGAGTATTGCTGGTCAATATTCAGCTATTTGCACAAGTTACCGTTTCTGGAAAGGTTACGGACGAAAACAATGCACCCATTCCTGGGGCAAATGTCGTTGTGGTGAATTCCACGCGCGGGGTGCAAACCGATTTTGACGGAAACTACAGTATTGAGGTTTCTTCTGGGGAATCCTTACGGTTTTCCTATGTCGGTTACGCCGCACAGACGGTAGAGATTACGAATCAACAAACCTTGGACATCTCCTTGCAAGAAGACACCGCCCAGCTGGATGAGGTAGTCGTTATCGGATATGGTACCCGTAAAAAATCATCTTTGACTGGGGCCGTTGCGAAAGTACAAGGTGGTGAAATTGCCGCGATTCAAGCCCAACGGGTTGATGAAGCCTTGGGAGGTAAACTTTCGGGAGTCCTGATTCAAAACCAAGATGGAGCACCAGGTGCTGACCCCAAGATTCAAATTCGGGCAGCCTCTTCCATTAATGGAAATTCAGACCCCCTTATCGTTGTCGATGGTTATCCTATTTCAGGAAGCTTGGCTACAGTCAATCCCAACGACATTGAAAGTTTGGAAGTGTTGAAAGATGCTGCTTCGGCGGCCAATTATGGGTCTCGGGGAGCGAACGGGGTTATCCTGGTTACTACCAAAAAAGGACGAAGCGGTAAAGCAAGTTTCAGCTACAATACCTACTTCAGTACCTCTAGCAGATACCTTAGGGATAACATCAAAACGACCGCAGGCGATTATGCTGACATTGCTCGGACCAATATCGCCAATGGAATATTTAATGTTTCGGATTTAGACCCTGCTGTTGTGGAGTATCGATTGAATGGTTTTGCCAATTCTCCTGATGTTGTCGGTGTTGAGGATTGGTTCTTCCGGAACGGCTATAGTATGAATCACGATTTTAGTATGAGCGGCGGTACAGATGACGTAAACTATTTTGCATCTGTCGGTTATCTTGATACGGAGGGCGTTGCCATCACTCAAGGTTTTGAACGGGCAAACGCTAGATTGAATGTTGAAGCCAAATTGGGTGATAAGTTCAGAACCGGAATTAGCTTCAATGGGTTTGTATCCAAAAGGGATATCGTTGGCCATGATATGCGTGACCTTTTAAGAGCGTATAGTGTACACCCCATCTACCATACTGAGGCATCCATTGCTTTTGTACAAGAACTGAATGCTCAAGCAGAGGCCTTGGGATTGGCATCCTTTGATTCAGGATATAGAGGTGGAGATGCACCGTTCAACAATAGTATTTTTACTTTGGAACCTGGCGATACCGCTCAAGACTGGCACTATGGAAGGGCTGGTAACGGTATTGGAGGTTCTGGAGACGCAGGACCAGCGACGAAACTTGATAACACCGACCGGTTCCAGAGAACTTACTTTGGAAATCTATCGACCTATTTACAGTATAGTATAATTGATGGCCTAAATATCAAAACGGTGCTTGGGGCTGATTTAAGAGATACCCAAGATTATTTTTGGAGAGGATTGGAATTTGATTCGAGAGGTAGAACCAATCAAACGGCTTTGGACCAAACCGATGTAAAACGGTCTTCTATTTTGAGTGAAACCACTTTGAATTATGCGAAAATCATTGGAAAGCATGATATTTCCGCCGTAGCGGGTCTTGAATTTCAAAACTTTTACATCAGAGGTACTTCGCTTCAGGGTTCTAATGTTCCTTTCGGGGATATCATAAACTATAACCTTTTGGACCCTGCGGACATCGCAGTGACCGAGCGTGACGAAACCATTGCACGAAGAAGTGTTTTTGGTAGGATTAACTATGCCTACGACAACAAGTATTTGTTTTCGGCATCCATCAGAAGAGATGGCGATTCAAGGTTTGGTGTGAATAATCGTTATGAAACCTTTCCAGCCCTATCATTAGGTTGGAATGTGCACAACGAAGCGTTTTGGAAGTCTGAAGCATGGAGTTTATTGAAACTGCGATTCAGCACAGGTTCTTTGGGAACCACCTCTGACCTTGGGGCGTACAACTCTCTAAGCCTTTTAAATCCGCAAGCAACGGTATTGGGCTTAGGATTTTTGATTCCGAATGATGTGGCCAACGAAAACTTGACTTGGCAGACCAATACAGAAACGAATTATGGTGTTGACTTAGGATTTATCAATAATCGTGTGCGCTTAAGCGCGGATTACTACACGTCCGATATTGAAGACATCCTTATTAACCAAAGTGTTTCCGAGGTATTGGGTACCACTTCCATTCGTTTGAACTCAGGTGATGTGCGGAGCTCTGGTTTGGAGCTTGAACTGAACGCAGCCGTAATTCAAAAACCTGACTTCAGCTGGAATCTAGGCGCAAACTTTTCTACTGTAAATACTGAAATCACGGATTTAGGCGGTTTGGATGAACTGCCACAAACCATTTATGGTCAAAGTGGTAGAGGTCCAGTTTTTAGAAACTATATCGGAGGAGAGATTGGTGAAATGTGGGGTATTGAAACAACAGGTGAAGTAGAGATGGAATACCTATCCAACCCAATTGAATTTCCTGACCAGCAAAGTGGTTGGAGCTATGCCGTTGACCAAAATGATGACGGTGTTATCGATAGAACACGAACCGTGGAAGAAGGAGGGGATTTGGTTAAAATTGGCCAAAACACGCCTGACTTCTACTGGGGACTGAACAGTAATATCAGATATAAGGATTTTGACATGTCCTTCCAGTTGCAAGCAGCGCAGGGTGGTGAGGTATACAATATCGATCCGTTATATTATGGTTCGCAATGGGGTAGGACACTACGAGATGAATTTGATGCCGATGATGATGGTTTGGCCGATAACAACGGCCAACCCTATGTTAGAAATCGAGATCAAACAGACGCGATGATTCAAGATGCTTCGTACCTCGCGTTGAGAAACCTGACGTTGGGATACACTATTGATTCTGACATTATTCAAAAAGCCGGGTTGAATTCCGCCCGTATATATTTAGCAGCAACCAACTTACTGTACATCTGGGGTGACGATTATACGTCATATAACCCTGAAGGTGTCGAAACTACAAATAGTGGCTATTTGGGTCCAACGACATATGGTGTACAGGTAGGAGCCAGTCCTATCGTAAGGAGCTTTACACTTGGTTTAAATGTTAATTTTTAAAAAGAAAAAGGATGAAAACAGTATATAAATATTCATTGGGCTTATTGGTTTTTTTGGATTTGTCCAGAGACAAAGACTTAGACGA
>CALBPG010000224.1 GCA_937899065.1 uncultured Allomuricauda sp. | reverse complement strand
TGTATCATCCCACTGGGATGGAACTTCTGAAACGGAAGAACGAATCAAGGATGAAACGAAGGCTACGATTCGCTGTATCCCTCTTGATGCGTCAGAGGAGGAAGGGCAATGTATTTTGACTGGTGCACCCTCCTCCAAACGCGTACTCTTTGCCAAGGCATATTAAATGCCAAAAATTGGATTTTACTGTTGCAATACTTAAAAATAGTTGTATTTTTGCACCCGCCAGAATGGTATCTTCTTAGTTGAGGGGGAATCATTTAGGTTTGACAAGGTGAAATTTTTGGCCCGTTCGTCTAGGGGTTAGGACGCCAGGTTTTCATCCTGGTAACAGGGGTTCGATTCCCCTACGGGCTACGAAAAAGGATTCTAGATTGGAATCCGGATGTTCAGTTAATTATTGGCCCGTTCGTCTAGGGGTTAGGACGCCAGGTTTTCATCCTGGTAACAGGGGTTCGATTCCCCTACGGGCTACGAAAAAAGAAATTTAAGGAAATGGCGAATCACAAGTCAGCGTTAAAAAGAATTCGAAGAAATGAGGCGGTACGTTTGCGTAACCGTTATCAACATAAAACCATGCGTAATGCCATGAAGAAATTACGCAATGAGGAAGATAAGAAAGCTGCAGCGGAAATGTTGCCCAGCGTAATCGGAATGATTGACAAGCTGGCAAAACGAAACATCATCCACAAAAACAAAGCAGCAAACCTTAAGAGCAAATTGGCGAGCAAAGTAGCTGCGATGTAATTTGATTTCTTTTGGAAAAAGTAAACGCCCCTTTTTGAGGGGCGTTTTTTATTGCGGGTTGTACTGGTTTTATTCTTTTAAGTTGGATTCATTTCGGTAACCATTGGAGTCTTTGTACCAGTCGGGATATGAACTACCGCCAGAAGACGCCCAAACATTGAAAAAGTTATACGCTTGGTTTACAGGCACTCTCTCTTTTGGTGGTTTAAAGTTGTGCACGATGTTAATCGCCCATGGTAAACCAGAATCTGTTCTATAATTTCCGTCTACATCTTGATTGGCACCTTCAGCAGAAGAAGCATCAGCTCCCAAAGTGGTTCGGCTCTTATTGGGTAAATGAATTTCCTTTTCTCTTTCTTTATTAATAATCAAGAAAGGATTAAATGGAGCAGTGCCTAGTGTGGATGTGGCTATGGGATTAACAAACGTAATGGATACTGTACTTGCGATGTTAAGTCTGGTTTCGTTATTATCGAATAAGATGACCACCGCATTGTCTTGTCCTGCTTCCAAGCCATTTGCCGCTTCTGTGATATAGTTTTCTGTCAACACTGTACCCGTAACGGAAGCTACAAGACTAGGGTCCATATTCTCGAATTCAATACCAAAACCATTGGTGAAATTAGCCCCATCGGAGGTAACTTCATAGTGAATATCCAATTGCACAGCTTGGTTTTGGGAATTCAATACAGCTACAAAGCGATAATTCACAGCGGTATCATTAAAATCATAATCTCCTAAAAACGGCAATATATCTACAAAAGCTACAGTTCCCCAACCATATTTACTGGGCGTGAATTGCTCGAACGCTTTATCGGCATCTTCTGGAAAATCATCGTTGCTGTCCGTAATACCATCACCATCCGTATCAGGGTCTACAGCATTTTCGTCAATAATTCTAAAAGTAGTTAGGTCATTAATGGTTCTACCAAAAGTGACATTGGTGTTGGAGTTTGGTCCATAACTATACTGCCAACCACCGGTTTGTGTATCCATTACAATTAAATCTCCGTCTCCTGTACTGTTGGCCAACCATAGCTCATTGTTGGAATCAAAAGTCATGGATGTTGGATTGAACGGAAGGTCTTCTCCACTAATTCTTGTAGAATCGTAGTCACCTTCGTTGTTCAATTCCAAACGATATAGACCTGAGAACGTACAAAGGAAAAGTGTTCCGTCTTCAGCGAAGGCTAAATCTCCACCATTGGTTTTATCCAATCCATTGATGTCCCATTCGGAAAGAAATGTACCATTTATAGGGTCAATGGTGAACAACTTCGCCCCTGTGGAAAAATACAGTAAGCCATCTTGGTCATTATAGTCAAGTCTAGGGCCTCCTTTGTTCAAATTGCTTACGGTAGTCCAGCTGTCATTGACGATATCGTACTTCATTAAAGGATTTGGCTTACTTCGTCCTATGGAATACAGTACCTTGTTTTGTTGGTCGATAGCGGCCGTATAACTGCCCATGGGCATATCACTAATAAAGGTATAAGCCCCATCAACAGGGTCTACTTGAAATAAATCCCCGCTTCCATTTACGCAATACAGATAATCTTGTACAATGGACCTACCAGCGTTGGAACCCCGGCCACTGTTCGGATTATGGGTGTAAGTGATATTCCCATCATTGATGTCAACCACTGCTGAGGAATACACAAAACCTTCTTTTCTACGGATGTATAGTTTTTCAAAATAGTTGGGCACTACAAAAGAGTGTTGTATACCTCCTGAAGAAGGCGCTCCTGAAAAGATAAGATGGTTCAAATTGTCAACAGCAATTTCGGTTTCGGTGACCTCTTCCTCCTCCTCATTAAGATAGGTGATTTGGTTGCTGGTCAGTCTTGACTCCTGGTAGGCATATACATCATATTTTACGTTGGATGCATTATCGTTGATAGTCAAGTTTACGGTTTTATCTGTCGCAAACTCAAAATCTTCAGGGATTTGCAGTTGTGTGATTTCCAACTCTTCGATGGGGGTTGGTGTTTCTGGGTTTTCTTCGCCGTCTGGGTCGATTACGGTTTCGTCAAAACTGTCTTTCACACAAGAAGTAATGCTCGCCATAAGTAGTAGGGCCATTATGGAGCCCATGATTCGGGACGTTTTCATCTCTATGGTTTTTTGTAGGATTTGAAATAAAACTTAGACCAAAAGTACTTCTGAACCTAAATCGAAAAGCGTGATTTGTGATTAGACGCGATTAAGTGTCGATGAGTGGTTTAAAAAGTCCGATAATCTTTTTTACAGTACTTGAACGAAAAAACCTACAAACTATTTAAAATAATCGATGAAACGTCGTTTTGACGCGAATTAGCCCAATAAATAGAGAAATACACTTAGGTAAATGCCTTCTTCTTCCCAAAGATGAATCCAATATTAAAGAGGATATACATGGTAACAATCAGAATGCTCAATACCGTTTGGAAGTGATACTCGACCCAAATTTCATATTTAACATATCCTGTTAGGTAAATAAATGGGAAGAAAAGATAGAAGATACCTAATCCTATACTTATCCAAAACATGAGATTGTTTATTGTGGGATACTTTGGCGTTTCCTTAGTCTTCTCCATAAAGTATAAGACAATTACAATTACTAATGAAAGTGAACCTACTAAATCACCATAATATAATCCTACATGAAACGGATCTTGAAAAAAGAGACTAATGAAGTACGAAGAAAAGGTTCCAATCGCTAAGAATTTAATTCGGCGTTTGTTTTCAGGTAGCAAGCACACTTTATGGTAGACCCAAAAGAAGTACGCGAAAACCACCACTTGGTATATATTGAAGATGATAACATTGTGCCAGTCAGTACCTTCAGCAGAGAAAAACTGAAAATCTTCATGAAACTTGATAAAGTATCCCAACAATTCCGTGAAGAAAGTATAAATGATGAAAATAGGTAAGTGCTTTAGCACCGTATCATCATAGCGCTTAAAACGTATCATCGCCACCACCCATGTCAAAAGGTATAGGGGGATGTAATACTCTTTTAGAATTTGTAGTAATATGTCTTTCGCCATCCAATATTAATAATCTGGCGGCGGCGGAGGGCCACTGGTTCCCTTGTTATAGGCCAAACTTTGGTCATCGAATAGCATTGGAGCAGACACCGTTAACGTACTGGGGTGGGCTTTTTCAAGTTCATTCTTCTTGAGAACCTCAGCGCCTTGTTGCTGTACGTCAACCCTAACTCTATCCTTAATAAGTTGTGCTGAACCATCGGCTCCAATGTAAAAACCATAGTTTTCTTTCCCTTTCTTTAGGGTCGGTACGAAAAAGATTGAATTTTGATGGGTTTTCCCCCCTTTGTTTGCATAATATACCCGCACGGTAGATACATCAACGTCGGCCTTGGCTGCCGCTTGTTCTACGAAATCGAGATATTGCTTAAGGTCTTTGTAATCGAAATCGGTGTAACGAGCAGCCATAAATTCTTCGTTTTCAAAATTCTCCTTTTCAAACTTTTCAATGCTTTCTGCTCTGTATCGGGTGTAGTTGTCGTATAGTTTTTTAGATTCTTCAAGGGTAATAATTCCCTCCGGGGCTAGCACTTTTTGAGGTACTTCTTTTTCAGGCGTTTCTTCCGGTTTTACTTCAGTTCTGCAGGCAACAAGACTAGTCAGTCCAAGGCCTAGCACTACGATTTTTAAGGAGTTAATGTTTTTCATAATAGTAGTTGTCAGTCAGGATTTATTAGTTGGGGAAACCTGTCTTAAAGATATGGTATTTCTTTAATATGAAGCTAAAAAAGCCCTTCCTGAAGTAAGGAAGGGCTGTAATATTGTGTGTTCTGCCCAGAAAGTTGTAAAAATTTTCTACCCGTTCATCGTAAGCAGAAACTCTTCATTATTTCGGGTTTGCTTGATGCGTTGTTCCATGAACTCCATGGCTTCTACAGGATTCATATCTGCCAAGTATTTGCGCATGATCCACATCCGTTGGATGTTATTTTCGTCCAGCAATAAATCATCTCTACGCGTAGAAGAGGAGATAAGGTCAATCGCAGGGAAAATTCTTCGATTCGAAATTCTACGGTCAAGTTGCAATTCCATGTTACCCGTACCCTTGAATTCCTCAAAGATGACCTCATCCATTTTAGAACCGGTCTCGGTCAAAGCTGTAGCGATGATGGATAATGAACCTCCATTTTCAATATTTCGGGCCGCTCCAAAGAAACGCTTTGGTTTGTGTAAAGCGTTCGCATCCACACCACCACTCAATACTTTTCCTGAAGCAGGTTGTACCGTGTTGTAGGCACGTGCCAAACGCGTGATGGAATCCAAAAGAATCACTACATCATGACCACATTCGACTAACCTTTTCGCCTTTTCAATAACGATGTTGGCGACTTTTACGTGCTCCGTAGCTTCTTTATCAAAGGTCGAGGCAACTACTTCACCACGCACGTTACGCTGCATGTCGGTAACTTCCTCAGGCCGTTCATCAATCAACAAAATGATTTGATACACCTCCGGATGGTTTGCCGCAATAGCATTGGCAACATCCTTCAACAACATGGTTTTACCAGTCTTGGGTTGCGAAACAATCATTCCCCTTTGCCCTTTTCCAATAGGCGAAAACAAATCGATGATTCTAGTAGAAATCGTACTTTGTCTTTCAGCGAGTCGAAACTTTTCCTTTGGGAAAAGTGGTGTCAAGTGCTCGAAAGATACTCGGTCACGAACAATCTGCGGGTCCAACCCGTTGATTTTGGAAACCTTAATGAGTGGGAAATACTTTTCGCCTTCTTTCGGCGGACGTACGTTACCCAATACCGTATCCCCAGTTTTCAAACCAAAAAGACGTATCTGGGATTGTGATACATATATATCATCTGGAGATGATAAATAGTTATAATCCGAAGACCTCAAGAACCCGTACCCATCTTTTGCAATGTCTAATACCCCTTCACTTTCGATAATACTATCGAATTCAAATTCAGGTTCCTTGTAACGGTTTCTTAAATCCTTGTCAAAGTTGTTGCTTTTAGGCTCTTTGTGCTGGTTCTTGTTTTGTTGGTTGTTCCTACGGTGGTTTTGGTTTTTAGCAGGCCCATTGGATTTATGGTCCCTGTTGGAACGGTTTTGTGAACCTTCTTCCTTACCACCCTTGTGCTCCTGGGTTTCTTTGTTGTCCTGAGTTGGAGTTGGTTTGGTTTCTTCCGATGATTCTTTGTTAGCACGTGAAACGCGAGAGCGTTTTGGTTTTGGCTTTGATTCTTCGGTTGATTTTGGTGCCGCAGTAGCCACCGATTTTGGATTGGAAGCTTGCACATCCAAAATTTGATATACCAAGTCAAGTTTTTTGTAAGACTTGAATTTAGGTATATTAAGTCCTTTTGCGATATCCTGTAACTCAGGAAGCTTTTTTGTTTTTAGGTCTGAAATCTCAAACATCAAATAGACGATAAATTATGATTCTAGAAATGAATAAAGTAGTGGATTATATTATCTGGGTACTACTGTTAGGAAAGACTCCTTTGACGGCTCTGCCGTCAATACTGTCGCAATGATACAAAATAATTTTAAACATTCTCGTTTTATTTCTTAAAAAGACTCTTATTTTTGCCTTCCGAAATTCATTCAAACAATGATTCAGCGGATACAAACGTTCTTTTTATTGATAGCTGCCCTCATAGCTGGGGTTTCGCCTTTCTTCCTGCCTTTGGGCGTGACCGAAGAAGGCGTCGCCAGATATGGGATTGACGAGCCATTGGTTTTAGTGGTATTCGTTGTCTCTGCCTTGTTGGCGCTATTGGTGATTTTCATGTACAAAAAACGACAAAATCAATTCGTAGTAAATCGATTGAACATCATATTGAATCTTTTTTTACTAGGATTTTTCGTTTACCGGTCGCTAAGCTTATCCGGAGGAACTGAAGTTCCTGAGAAGGGTATTGGGATGCTGATTCCTGTATTTTCTATCGTTTTTCTGGTTCTAGCCAATAGAGCCATCAAAAAGGATGAAGACCTTGTAAAATCTGTGGACCGCTTACGTTAAACCTAACATCTTAGTAGTATTAGTGCGAAAAACCCCGATAGCCATATCGGGGTTTTTATTTTTTACCTAATTCCACTACGGCCAAATCTTTGATGTTTTCACCTTCTATGGAAAACCGTAGCATGGTCCGCATTTGATGAAACCCTTGTTTTCCACAAGCCCCAGGATTCATATGTAGTAGCCCAAGTTTTTTGTCGTTCATTACTTTAAGGATATGTGAATGTCCACAAATGAACAACTTCGGAGGGTTTCGTCGAATCTCATCGCGTACCCTAATATTATATCTGCCCGGATAGCCGCCAATATGAGTTATCCAAACAGAAACCCCCTCGCACATAAACCGTAAATGTTCAGGAAACTCCCTTCGCACCAAATCCCCATCAATGTTTCCATAAACCCCTCGAACTGGGGCATGCTCGGCCAAGGCATCGGTGACAGAAAGGTCCCCCATGTCACCAGCATGCCAAATTTCATCAACCCCTTTCGCATATTTAAGAATGGTATCATCCATATGGTTGTGAGTGTCAGACAACAATAAAATCTTCATGGTACGCTAAAAATATGCTAAAATAGGGTAAGGCCCTTTGCACTGTTGCGCATTGAAGTATATTTATCCGTCTTAATTCAATTCCTCTTTGCGGTACTTTATTCGTTTTTCGTATTTCGGAAAGGCTTATCATGGTTGGCAAAAACAACCAAACGCCATAACGGTACAAGAAGTTTTGGAAAAAGCACTCTCCACTATTCTGCGGACCAATGTGGAAGTAGTAGGGGCAGGCCGAACGGATACCGGCGTGCATGCCAAAGAAATGTTCGCGCATTTTGACCTATCCCCTTTGGACAACCCAGAAGAATTAATGCACAGTTTGAATTCCCTTTTGCCCTCTGATATCGCAGTACAAGCTCTGGAAAAAGTCAAGCCCGAGGCACACGCCAGATTTGATGCTACCCAACGCACCTATGAATATTGGGTGGTTCGCGAGAAGCATCCTTTTTTTAAGGATCATGCACACAGTGTTCGGTTTCCTTTGGATGTAAAAGCAATGAACGAGGCAGCCGCCATTCTTATGGAGTATGACGATTTTGAGTGTTTTTCCAAAAGCCATTCCGATGTAAAGACCTTCATTTGCGATGTGCGTAAGGCCGCATGGAGCGAGCGTGAAGAACTTTTGGTTTTTAGCATTGCCGCAGATCGTTTTCTACGTAACATGGTTCGAGCCATTACGGGGACTTTGTTGGAGATAGGAATGGGGAAAAGGAAAGTAGCCGATATGCATCAAATTATTCAAAGCAAAAACAGGTCTAATGCAGGTGTTTCCGTGCCGGCAAAAGGGCTATATTTGACTCAGGTACAATATCCAAATTCCATTTTTGATGAGTAACAATTCCGAAATTGGGAAAGCGTTTGACTTTGGTTTGTTCCAAAGGGTTTTCGCCTATACCAAGGCGTACCGTACCATTTTTTGGACGGTGGTAATTGCGGCGATATTGTCGGCGGCGTTTGCGGTTTTGATTCCGCATTTGGTGAAGTCTATAGTAAATGAAGCCCTTTCATCTAAAGATGGGGAATTGTTGTTTACTCTTACTCTAGCAATGCTTGGCACGCTAGTAGGTCAAGTGATAGCGCAATTATCCTTTAATTATTTCGCCAATTTATTGGGCGAGTCTGTAATTCGAGATATTCGAGTCAAGCTTTTTCAAAAAATGATGGGTTTCAAAATGACCTATTTTGACAACTCTTCCATTGGGGTTTTGGTAACCCGTGCCGTGGCTGATATGCAACGAATTGGTGAAATTTTCAGCCAAGGCTTTTTTGTTATCGTGTCGGATTTGTTGAAGATGTTGTCGGCAGCGATTTACATGCTATATTCTAATTGGCGACTAGCCTTGATAGTATTTGCCATTTTACCTATTATTTTGATTGCCACGCGCTTGTTCCAGCAAGCGATGAAGGTGGCATTTGTTGAAGTACGTTCACAGGTCTCCAATTTGAACTCTTTTGTGCAAGAACGCATTGCTGGAATGAAGATTATCCAACTTTTCACGAGAGAGGATATCGAGAAGAAGAAATTCCGCGACATCAACGAAAAGCATCAAAATGCTTGGTTGCGAACGGTTTGGTATAACTCCATTTTCTTTCCTATTGCGGAAATATCATATTCCATCGGCATTGGTATGGTTGTATATTTTGGGGTCATTCAAAATATTGAGAATGTTGGGCTTAATGATGAAGGATCCGTTTTCGCTTTCTTTTTCTTAATGGATTTGTTGTTCCGACCGTTGCGTCAGATTGCGGATAAATTCAATACCCTTCAAATGGGAATGGTGGCAGCCAATCGCGTATTCAAAATTTTGGACACCGATAGTCGAATTGCGGACAATGGGACCTCGGAAAAAACAGAAGTAAAGGGAGATATTGCGTTTGACGAAGTGCGTTTTGGGTATGTGGAAGATGAGGAAGTACTCCATGGGATTTCGTTTGAAGTGAAAGCTGGAGAAACGGTCGCCATTGTTGGGGCTACGGGTGCTGGAAAATCTACCATTATCAATTTGTTGAGCCGCTTTTACGAAATCAATTCAGGTCACATCCGCATTGATGGCACTGATATCAAGGAATTTACTTTGAGGTCGCTACGTTCGCATATTGCAGTTGTTCTGCAGGACGTTTTTCTTTTTGCCGACACTATAGCAAAGAACATAACCTTGGGTAATCCAGATATAACGGAGGCAGCGCTTGTCGACGCCGCGAAGCAAATCGGGGTGCATGAGTTTATCTCGAGTTTACCCGGAGGATACCAATACAATGTGAAAGAAAGGGGTACCATGTTATCAAGTGGACAACGCCAATTACTCGCTTTCTTGCGTGCCTACGTAAGCAATCCTACCATATTGATTTTGGATGAAGCCACTTCTTCGGTGGATACCTACTCTGAACAATTGATTCAAAAGGCTACTGATAAAATTACTGAGGGCCGAACCTCTATTGTGATTGCCCACCGTTTAGCCACCATCAAAAAGGCAGATAAGATTTTGGTTATGGAAGCGGGTAACATTGTCGAGATGGGCGACCACAAATCCTTATTGGAAAAAGGCGGCTACTATAGCAATTTGTATGAGGCCCAATTTATGGCCGAGGAAATGGCTTGAGGCTTGGGTGGAGCGGCAAAATCTTTCAGCTCAAAAACACCAACTACTAAAAGAGCCGCCATGAGCCCAATGACAAGCATAAAAAACAGAATAACTACTAGGCTCAAGAATAAAGAAGAACGAAATATTAAAGCCTTCCACGAAAAGTTGTGCAATCGCTGTAGCACATAAATACAGTAATCGAGCTTAAATCCGATCACAACGCGACTTAAGTCCAGATAACCCGTAGGGTCAATTGCCACGGAAACCAAACTAATCGGAAAGGAGCATACACTGTAATGCGCAAGAATGTAAATAAAAACGATAAGGTTTTCCGGAAAGTTATATTTGGCTTTGTTCATGATGAGATAGGCGGGAAAAGCCAATACGGGAATATACATCACAAAGAAAAACGCGTTCAAATCAAAAACGATTTCCGACCACTTTTTAGCAAACTCAGGAGTGGCTCGCCCAGCACCTTGGGAAAAATCAAAAACTTCGGCCCCGTAAAATTTTTGAATAATGAAAACCAGTAACCCAGAGAGCGTTAATGCAATAGTGAAATAGCTTATAGGATTTAAATACTTTTTGCGCTGCCCATTCAAATAGCCTCCAATCACCTGTTCTGGGTGGGTAAACAAATGCGCTATGGTCTTTAATAGCGTATTGTCTAAATTGAAAAAGCGTTCGGCAAAATCGGTCCAGAGATTTTTTAGGGTAATGCGTTTTCGAATCACTTTTGCCCCGCAACCTGGACAATAACTAAAATCCGTTCGTAAAGTAGTTCCACAGTTTTTACAAGTCATCTATTCCAAATCCTTTTGAAGTTTTTGGGTGAGATCATCAACCCCCTTGAATACGATAAACTCTCCATTTTTAATGTAAGAGATAGTTCCGGTTTCCTCGCTCACCACAAGGCAAATGGCATCGGTTTTTTCGGAAATGCCAACTGCGGCGCGGTGGCGTAGGCCAAAACGCAATGGAATGTTTCTATCATTGGAAACGGGCAAGATTACCCGGGTTGCTGTAATATAGTTGTCTTGTATCACTGCAGCACCATCATGCAAGGGGCTGTTTTTGAAAAAAATGCTTTCGAGGATAGGTTGGGTGATTTCAATATTCATTTGGTCGCCTGTGGATTTTATAAAATCCAACGAATTGTTCCGTTCAATAACCAAAAGTGCTCCGGTTTTGGAAACCCCCATTTTTTCACATGCTGCAACTAAAGCCGTTACGTTGGTCATAGAAGGTAACGCTTCTTGCTTTAAGAATTTGAAATGTCGAATAAAGTTTCTTTTGGTGGCGAAATTGGTGGAGCCAATCATCAACAAAAACTTCCGGATTTCTTGTTGGAAAACAATAATCAGTGCAATCAAACCTATGTTCATGAATCCGCCAACCATGCTGCTTATCATTTTCATTTGGAGTAGCTCCGTTAGTTTCCAAAGCGCCCAAACGATTACAATTCCAATAAAGATGTTGATGGCTACGGTACCTTTTACCAGTTTGTACACGTAGTAGAGCAGTGCAGCCACCAGAATAATATCAATAAAGTCCGTGATTTTGAATTCTAGGAAATTAAGGAAGTCCAACGGCAGCGTTTTTGTAAAATTAACAAATTCTCGAACACTCAAGATTTGGGTAAGGCGTTCACCAATTGAATGCATTCATGAGCCTCTTTTACATCATGCACCCGTAAAATATTGGCTCCTTTGAGGAGTGCAACCGCATGTAGGGCTGTGGTACCGTTCAAGGCTTCCTTCGCAGAGGTGCCTAAGGTTTTATATATCATTGATTTACGACTCAAACCAATCAGCAGGGGCTTGCCAAGGGTTTTAAATAAATCGAGCTGTTCTAAGAGTTCAAAGTTTTGTGGTGTTGTTTTGGCAAAACCAAAGCCCGGGTCAATCACAACATCAACCAGTTTTGTTTCATGGGCCTGTTTCAGCTTACTGGAAAAATAAAAAAGCAACTCCTGAATCAAGTCTTCATATACCGCCTGTTTTTGCATGGATTGTGGGGTACCTTTCAGGTGCATCATAATGTATGGCGTTCTAAACTCAGAAACCACTTGAAACATTTGGGTATCTAAATTACCTGCGGAGATATCATTGATTAGGGCCGCCCCGCGCTCCAAACATGCACGCGCCATTCCGCTACGAAAAGTATCTATGGAAATATGAGCTTTTGGAAAGTTCTTCAAAACCAATTCCAGAATTGGAAGCAAGCGGCGTTTCTCTTCATCTTCAGAAACGTGTTCCGCACCAGGACGAGAACTGTATGCACCCATATCAATAAAAGTCGCACCTTCATTCAGCATTCGTTCCACTTGGTTTAAAATGGCTGCTTCATCTTTATACTTCCCCCCATCATAAAAAGAGTCCGGCGTGAGATTCAAGATTCCCATGATTTTTGGACTACTCAAGTCCACTAGTTTTCCTTTGCAGTTTAGGGTCATGGGTATTAAATGCTTTGTTGGGTTTATGTATCTTTGAGGTGGTTCAAAATTAAAATGTACCACACGGGAAAAATACATAAATCAGAGAGAAAACATGCAGCAAAATTCCGCTCAGTATGATTCCATTATAAAGGATTGCCGAGAACTTTTTATCAAGAAGACGAAGGATTATGGAACGGCTTGGCGTATTTTACGACTTCCATCGCTTACTGACCAGATTTTCATCAAAGCACAACGTATTAGAAGTTTACAGGAAAACGAGGTGCGTAAGGTGGATGAAGGGGAACAATCCGAATTTATTGGGATTATCAACTACTCCATTATGGCCTTGATTCAAATCGACAAAGGCATATCGGAACAAGCTGACTTGACCTTGGAGGAAGCTTTGAATGAATATGATAACGCCATCGGACAAACCAAAAACTTGATGGAGAACAAGAATCACGATTATGGGGAAGCGTGGCGCGATATGCGAGTAAGTTCCCTAACTGATTTGATTCTGCAAAAACTGTTAAGGGTCAAGCAAATTGAGGACAATCAAGGGGCTACTTTGGTCAGTGAAGGGATTGATGCCAATTATCAAGACATCATTAATTATGCGGTCTTTGCGCTCATCCATTTAAACTACGGCAAATGAAGTGGGTAGTCGCCTTTGCAAGAATTGTGGTTGGTGTGCTTTTTATCATCAGTGGAATCATTAAATTGAACGACCCGGTTGGTTTTTCGTTCAAGTTGGAAGAATACTTTAGCCCCGGGGTACTTGATTTACCCTCTTTGGCACCATATGCCTTGGCCATTTCTCTATTTGTGGTCATTGTAGAAGTTTTGCTGGGTGTTTTTTTATTGATAGGATTCAAAGTGCGCTTCACGGTTTGGAGCTTATTGTTGATGATTGTCTTTTTTACTTTTCTCACCTTTTATTCTGCCTATTTCAATAAAGTAACGGACTGCGGTTGTTTTGGCGATGCCGTCAAACTGACCCCATGGGAATCTTTTGGTAAGGATGTGGTATTGTTAATTCTGATTGTGGTTTTGTTTGTGGGGAAGAAACACATCAAACCTATCTTTGGAAATCTTGCGAATTGGAGCGTGGCTGTAATAGCTTTGATTGCTTGTGGAGTTTTCGCGAATCACGTATTGAATCATTTACCTTCAATTGACTTCAGACCCTACAAAATTGGCACCAACATCAAAGAGGGAATGGTTGTTCCCGAGGATGCACCAAAGGCGATTTATGAATATGCATGGAAATTTGACCAAAATGGAACAGAAAAAATCGTCACCACTTTGGGCGAGTACCCGACGGTAGAAGGAACTTTTGTTGGAGTGGAAACCACTGAAATCCAAGAGGGCTACGAGCCGCCTATTCATGATTTCACCATTGAAAAAGACGGGACAGACCACAGCGAAAGTTTATTGGAAGAACCCAAATTAGTGATGGTGGTGGCCTATGATTTGGCCAAGACCAACCGTTCGGTGTTCAACGTGGTCAATGCCATAGCAAGCAAAGCGCAAGCCAAAGGATACAAAGTTATTGGCATGTCCGCTTCCAATGATGATTTAAAAAATGATTTGAAAGCGCAATATCGTCTGGATTTTGATTTTTATTTCACGGATTAAACGGCTTTAAAAACTATAGTGCGATCAAATCCAGCGGTTTTGGTGGTTGAAAAAGGAACCATCACCCAGAAAGTACACTATAACGACCTTGATAAGATACAATTGTAAAAGACATACCTATGAGAAACCAAATTGTGGCAGGCAACTGGAAAATGAACAAAACTGCCTCAGAAACCGAAAGTTTGTTGGACGAACTCTCCGCAAAATTACCCGATACCCACGCGTCGGTAATCGTGGCGCCGACCTTTGTTAATTTGAGTACAGCCCAAAATAGTCTTCAATCTTCCACTATAGTGGTAGCAGCTCAAAACATGCACTTCGCGGCCAATGGCGCCTATACGGGAGAGATTTCAGCCGATATGCTGTTGGATATAGGTGTAGAAACCGTGATTCTCGGACACTCGGAAAGAAGGTCACTTTTTGGGGAGGATGATGCGCTGTTAGCTCAAAAAGTAAAAACTGCATTGGACAAGGGCATGCAAATCATCTTTTGTTTTGGGGAAGAATTGGAAGAGCGCAAGTCTGGAAATCATTTTGATGTAGTGAAATCCCAATTGCAGAATGCGCTGTTTGGATTGGATGCGGTAGCTTGGCCTCAAATTGTGTTAGCCTACGAGCCAGATTGGGCCATTGGTACCGGAGAAACGGCAAGCCCCGAGCAAGCCCAAGAGATGCACGCCTTCATTCGTAGCACCATTACGGAAGCTTTCAGCACAGAGATTGCCGAACAAGTATCCATTTTATATGGAGGTAGTGTGAAACCAAACAATGCGACGGATATTTTTTCCAAGCCTGATGTTGATGGCGGATTGATTGGCGGCGCTTCCCTAAAAGCTGAAGATTTTGTCGCTATTATCAAAGCGATTTAAAATTTCCCTTTGACCTATTTAGAGTACAATTTTACGATAAGCCCTGTGCAACCCTTTGCGGACTTATTGGCCGCTGAACTTGGGGAAATGGGTTTTGAGAGTTTTGCCGTTACAGATACCGGGTTGTTGGCCTATATTTCAGAGGATGAACATGACCCCAGCGCTTTAGAAAAGCTCTGGACGCCATCACTTCCTGAAGTAACCATTTCTTGGCAGGTTGCAGAAATCCCAAAGCAAAACTGGAATGCGAAATGGGAGGAGAATTTCAATCCTATTGAAGTAGATGACCAAATACTGGTCCGTGCACCATTTCATGAAGCGAAAACCGTTCCTTATGATATCGTCATAGAACCCAAGATGAGTTTTGGAACAGGGCATCATGAAACCACTTACATGATGTTGCAACTCCTTTTAGATGAGGTAATTGAGGGAAAAACAGTCCTTGATATGGGTTGTGGTACAGGAGTGTTGGCCATCTTGGCCAAGATGAGAGGGGCTAAGTCCGCAGATGCGGTAGATATCGATGAATGGTGCTATCTAAACACCATTGAGAACATCGAACGCAATCATTGTGGTGACATTCAGGTCTATCAAGGAGACAAGTCTGTACTAGTTGGTAAATCCTATGACCTCATTATAGCCAACATTAATAAAAATATACTGCTCCAAGACATGCCTGCATACGTCGAATGCCTTAATTCTGGGGGAACGTTATTGTTGAGCGGATTCTATGAAAAAGACCTGGAAGATATCTCCAAAGCGACGCTAACCTTAGGTTTAGCATATCAAAAACACAACTCCAAGAACGATTGGGTTGCTGCAGTTTATCGAAAAGGTTAACAAAAATTTAAGAGATTAAGGTTTTCGTTGTAACTTAAAAAAGTAGGTAAAATCCTATTCTTTTAACCCTAAATCTCTTTTATTAATGAACACTTTAAGATTGCTGACCTTCGGGTTAGTTAGTGGTATTTTATTCGTCTCCTGTGAGGCAGAAAACTTGGAAAATGCCCCTGAAACACAAGAGCAAATTACAAGCGAGAACCCAAATCAAGAGGATTTGGAAATCACCGATGAGGTCGTCGGGATATTAAAGGACAATTATTTTAATGTCAATGATGTGCAGGTGGTGGATTTTTATCTCCCGGACGGTACCACAGAAAAGCGGTATCAAATTGAAGATGATATCACCTTTACCGCGGAACATGTGCAATGGTTGAAACAACTAGGAAAGTCCACTAGAAACTATCACACCAACAACTTGGTAAGTCCTGGGACGTTGACCATCATTGGATATACCGGTGGAGGTGGTTTTGGGCTGTCTAGTAAGGAACGTACGGCGTTGCAATGGGCGGTCAATAATTACAATCGTTTAAACCTAACCATAACAATGTCACTTACGTTTGGAACTGCGTTCCAAGACAAGGATATGGTGGTGTACCACAACCCCAATCAAACCGGTAGCGGAGGTTCTGCTGGTTTTCCTAGCAACGGGAATCCAAATAAGTTTATTCAGATTTACGGCTTGGATAACTTCAGCACCAACGTCAATGAACATGTGATCACACATGAAATTGGACACTCCGTTGGATTTAGACATACGGATTGGTTCAGTCGGCAGAGCTGTGGTGAAAACATCAATGAAGGTGTGGGTAGTATCGGTGCCAATCCGATACCTGGAACCCCCTCTGGATACGACCCTACTTCGCTAATGTTGGCTTGTTTTAGTGCTTCCGACGATGGGGAGTTCAATAACAACGACATTACCGCGTTGCGATTTTTATATTAAAATACTCTAGGATTTGCTTACTTCATAAAAGTGCTCTTTTTGGGCACTTTTTCTGTCTCAGAGATGCGTTAAAAAAAATCAGCGTACCTGAAAATTAGTATATTAGTCGTAGTGAGTATAGTGATGAGCACGCAAGAAAAAAGTTCAGAAGCACTTTTGGTAGAAGAAGACGTCAAAAAGCAGCACGAAATCGTGTTGTTTAATGATGACGTCAACACTTTTGACCATGTTATCGATACTTTGATTAAGGTCTGTGACCATACCCCTGAGCAAGCAGAGCAATGCTCCCTTATTGTGCATTACAATGGCAAGTGTACGGTAAAAACAGGGGAATACAACGACCTCAAACCCCGCTGTTCAAAACTACTCGATGCTGGTTTGAGTGCTGAAATCGTTTGATTCACCTTACGCAGACGCTGTTTTACACCGAGCATTTTTCAAGTTGTTATTTCTATGTAAAATTCGAATGCATCTATTTTATAATGGGGTGATTTCAGTTAAATTTAGTCCTAACCATAACCAAACGACGTAACACCGCATGGGAGAGTTTTTTAAAGCTGAACTCAAAGACCGATTTTTGAATTACGCCCATGCCCGAAAGGATTACTTTGAAGTCAGCGTGCTTTACGATGAGTTTTTGAGCCCGAATTATAATGAAGCGTTCGTAGAACGCCTTCTTCGTGAGATTTTGGAATACGATGACAACCTGCTGGATGTAATGAGCGGCAATGGTGCTGAAATCTTTATGCTGGCTTCCACGAGTCATACCTTGGGCTTTCTGGAGGATGGAGGTTTTCTAGATATGCATGTGAAAGAGGAAGAGAAGTGGGATTCTTTCTTCAACCAACTCGGTACCAGCAAAAAGTTATCCAAAAGCGAACGTGACTTGCTGCAGCAAAAATCACCCACCCTAAAAAGGGAGCGAACCGTATTGACGCTTATGGTGTCGGCAATTGTCATCAGTTTTTTGTTTACGTTATATAGCATTCTATACAACACCTTGCTTCAGCCCGAATATGTTCCAAAAGCGGAGTTTGAGAAACGGATGGAACGTTTGGAACTGGAATACAAGGCCGAAAACGAACGCCTAGAGATGGCATTGCAAAAAGCGAATGGAACCATTGATTCGCTGCAAAGCATAAAGCGTATACCAGCGGATTCTGTAGGCGATAAGAAGTAGTAACAAAACCTCTGACCAATGAAACCAACCCCTGAACACAATGAACGAATTGCAAAAATGACTTTTGCTTCGGTGTATCCGCACTATGTGAACAAGGTGGTGAAAAAGGGAAGGACCAAAGAAGAATTGCATGAAGTTGTTACTTGGCTAACCGGTTTTGACGATGCCAAAATCCAAACATTCATTGATGATAAAGTGACCTTCGAAGCCTTTTTTGGTCAAGCGAAGTTACACCCCAATGCCCATCTTATCAAAGGGGTGATTTGTGGCTATCGCATTGAGGAAATTGACAATGATTTGACAAAACAAGCACGTTACTTAGATAAGTTGGTCGATGAATTGGCAAAGGGCCGTAAAATGGAAAAGATTTTACGAAAAGACCCATAATCGTTCCTTAAGGTTGTTTTTGAAAATAGTAGGACGTATTATCCATACTTAAATAGAACCCCTTTAGTTGCTCATCTTCCTCGTAAAACCTAAGTTCGGTATGGCCCAAAACAGCGCTATCAAAAACCACATGATAAGCATTATCCTTCTTAAGAGCCAATCTTGCAGTGACTTCATTTTGATGTGCATTAAAATGAAGCGTTGCACCCTTGGCGTTTTGTAAAACAGTAATGGTTCCGTAGCCGGTATTTTTGTAAACACCTAGTCGGGAAGGTTCTAATTCTAACAGTGTTTTTTGTTTTTGGGTACTATCTCTAAGAGAATAATAAAGGTCATTTTCTTTTTTTTGGTCGTTTGTGAATTCATCAAATAGGCCCTCAAAATAGTTTTCAGTTGAATCTTGGAAGTAGACTTTTCGGATATACTCGGCGAGCCCTTCTGCGAGATTGTGTGAACGGGAATTCGTAAGTACAACCACACCGAAACCTTCCTCTGGAATCATAAGCAACTGAGAAAGAAAACCATCCGTTCCCCCATTGTGACTATAATGTAACCGCTGATGCTCGTCGGAAATAGACCATCCTTTTCCGTAGAATAGAAATCGAAGTTGGTCCGAATCACTTTTACTTCTTCGATACCCCAACAGCGTATGCGGTCTTCGTATTTTTTTCAAAACAGACACAGGGAAAACCCTTTCTCTGTCTTGCTCCAAACTCAAAAGGGCTCTTAACCACTTCAGCATATCTGTACTCGTTGAAAGGACCGAACCTGCCGGTCCCATGTTGGCAATGTTTTCTGCAGGCAACTGGATTATAATCCCATCTTTAAAGTGTGGTGCAGCAATGGCAAGTTTATCTGGTACAAGGCTTTGGTAAGGAAAAGAATGGCTCATTTCCAAAGGCTCAAACAAATGCTTGTTGATTTGCCCCGCCCAGGAGACACCACTGCTTTTTTCAAGGACTTCGCCCAAAACCATATAGGCGAGATTGTTGTATCGAAAGCGATATCGGATTTTTTCTTGATAGTCAAAAAGTGCTAATGTGGGTATAACATCCTTGATTTCCTTTTGGGTTTTCCAATAAAAAAAGTCACCAAAATGTGCCCCAAGACCAGTTTGACCGCACATAAAGTCTTCAAGGTCCAAAACGTTTGCTACTGATGCTTTCTCCAAATGAAAATCTGGAAAATAGTTGACCAATTTGTTCTGTATGGAAAGCTCTTCGCGATGCTCTGCCAATAAAACGGTGGCGCAAGTCATGGCTTTGGTCAAGGAACCAATCCGGAAAAGGGTGTGTTCATCAACTTTTTCAGGGGTATTTATGGAGGCAACACCAAATCCCTTGTTGTATCGCACAGTATCATTCATTATAATGCCAAGGGAAAGTCCGGGGACATCCCATCGCTTCAATTCTGCCTGTACGACGCTGTCCATGTTGTTGTCCAAGAAAGAGAGAAACGGTTCTTGTGTATGCCCCTTATAGATAAAAACCACAAAAAGGGTAAGCAAAGCGACCTTACATAGATGGTGCTGCATTATTGAATCTTTTTACAAAGAATAGTGTTTTCTCCCTCAATGATTTTTAGGCTAAAGTTGTCTTCTGACTGGGTTTTCAAAAATTCGATTTTCGGGTCAAAATCCTTTAGAAAGAATAGGGTTTTCTTTTCAGGGAACAATTGAAAGTTAGGAACGCCTGGCATCTTCATCAAAAGACCATTTTCACTTTGAGCGATGGTCACTTTTCGACCGCTCGGTTGTTCGTACACACCTACATATCCTTCCAAAATCTCAGGAGTTAGGACAATAGCTTTTGGAACATCCTCAATGGAACCTGCTCTGTATGCACGATGGATGATTTCTGCTCCCTCGGACCATAATTCCCGTACTACATTATTGCAAAGGACCAAGCCGCCATCCCCGTTGGTCACTACAACAATACCGCGTTTACTTTTGGGGAGTAAAACTATCAAAGTAGCTACGCCGATATCATTCCCTCCATGATGGATGGCATATTCCCCATCGGGTAAATTTTGAATCAACCGCCAAGCCAGTGCTTGGTCTTGATTGTCATTTATTGGGGTTTGAGCGGTGACCATGGTTTGAAAATTCTTTTCTGATAGCCCGGCACCTTGCACCACATATCGACCGAAATGGTCTAGGTCGGCAATGGTGCACATGACATCATCTGCAGCTTGGGCAGTAAAGCTATGGTCTTCCAATTCATGAAGCTTTCCTTCGGTGTCATAAAAACCACTAAACCGCTCAAATTGAGTTTTACCATCCCACGCGTGATTGGTATCCTTCATGTTCGCGGGTTGAAACAGCAGTGAATCTGCTATGGTTTGAATGCCTGTTTCAAACTTCTTTTCAATCGCCAACCGGAGATATTCCATTCCTTCTCCAGAATAGTTCCAGGTAGTACCGGGGTCAAAATCAAAGGTTAGTTTTCCGGTAGGATGGTTCCAGCGCCAATTCACAAAACCCGAACGTTGACTCAATACATCCCTCGCTGTGAGTTGAAGGTGTCTGGGGTCATCTTTCACATCGTCATCGATATGATAGGGGTGAAGCGGCGCATCGAGGTCCAATTGCTCTTGGTCAAACAACTTCATCACCGTGGTGCCAAAAATCACTTTGGTTACCGATGCCAGGTTGAAGAGCATGTCTTGCCTAGGAATACTATCCGAAGCACTGATGACACTGGCATATTGCACCTCACCATTTTCAATGATTCCCACTCCGGTGTAAGGAATGTTTAGAGCGCTTTGCCACTGTTGCACTTTTTCTTCAAAAGCTTCAAAATTTGGGCTGGATTCAATATCGGATGAAGTTTCGGTTTTTGTTGCAGGTTTACATCCGAAGAAGAAGCAAACAATCAACAGAGAAATGATATTTCGGTTTTTCATGATTTTGGTTTGATTTTTTGAAAGAGAATGGGTTCCAAGGTCGGCTCAAGCGGAATAGCAAGACCACTTATATTTTCGTTGGAATTTGAAGTGAATGTAAACTCAAGATTCGGAACGGTGTCAGGGTCAATTTCGGATGAGGTATTCGCTTTTAATTGAAATGTAAGCTTGTCTGTATTATCCAAGTTAAAGGTCCCCACTGGAAACTGAGCTTGAAGCGTATTTTTCTCCAAAAGAATCTTTATGGTGCCATATCCGGGATTTTGATAGGTTCCGACAAAATCATTTAACGGTCTCGAATCGGTTTCTTTTATGGTTTTAGCAGGTATTGGCGTGTTTTTCATTACGCTTTCGGCTAGATAATCTCCCAACCAGTCAGATGGATTCAAATTCAGGATGAAGTCTATCAATGTGTTACGAATGAGATAGGTAGCGTCGGAATTATTTTGGTTGGTCAATACTACAACACCCAAACCTTCTGTAGGTAAGAAGCAAACGTTGGCCGAGAATCCGTTGATATTGCCTCCATGTTCTACGCGATACCGTCCCTTGTAGGAACTCAGCATCCAGCCGTAACCATAATTGGAAAAGAACAGATAAGGTTCCGCGTCACTAGGCAAGTTAGCCCGCATGATGGTTTGCGAACTTATGGCTTCCTGTACATAGGAAGTTGGGATTACAGTTTCTCCATCGCTTTTTCCGAAATGAAGCCAACATCGCGTCCATTTTAACATATCCTCCAAAGAACTGCAAATGCTTCCGGCGGGAGCCATGGCTTGCAAATCATAGTAGGCCATGGGATTTGCTATAGCATCCGAAGGAGAAGTATACCCCATAGCGGTATTCATATCCTCTTTTTGTAGGATGTTCGTATGGGTGCGCTTCATCTTCAAGGGTGTGAAAAGCAATGAATCCAAAGCATTTTCCCATGAGATTTGAAATGCCTTTTCAGCTAATTCTCCCGCCAAGAAATAGCCAAAATTGTTGTAATGGTAACGTTCACGGACTTTCGCAAAAGGTTCAAGATGGGCTATCCGTTGTGTCAGGCTATCTGCTTCTTCCGTGGGAAACAAATACCATGATAAGTCATGTCTGGGTAAACCTGTGCTATGGGCCAACAAATCTCGAATCTGAATTTTTTGGTCCAAGTCTGCATTGGCAAACTTCAGTTCTCGGATGTACTTCGAAGGTGCATCTTTAAAGTCCAAAAGCTCTTTTTCTTGCGCCCAACCGAGCAAAGTGGCTGTAAACGCTTTGGAGCAGGAACCTATCGGAAAAATCGTTTGGGTGTCTACCGGAAGTTTTTCGGAAAGGTCTCGAAATCCAAAACCCTTAGCAAAATAAATAGAGTCATGGTAAATCACACCTACTGCACCACCTGGCACCTGGGTGGTTTGCAGAATTTGGTTGATTTTGTATTCAAGGGAATCTTTTGCTTGTCCGAAGCTGAAATAGGAGGTAACAAGAACTAGAAATAGAGTTAACGCAAACCGCACCTGCAGAATTTTATTCTGTAAAGTTGTCGGTTAACCATCTACCATAATTGTAAAAATCGAAAGCAAGCTGTTCATTTCTGAAATAGGCTTTTGGGGTTATGCCCATAACACTTTTGAACTCCTTGATAAAATGGGATTGATCAAAGTAGCCAAATTCATAGCCCAATTCTGTCAGGTTTTCTTTGAAAAAAGCACATTGTTTCAATACATTATGTGTTCGTGTGATTTTAATGAGTTCTTTTGGAGTCACCCCTACGTGCTCGTCAAACAAATTTCGCAAAGTAACCGAGCTGATATCCAATTTTTGGGCAATATCCTGTACACGGATAATGTCGTTATCATAAATCCATTGTGTGGCGGCTCTTACCCTGTGGTCGGAACGGTCACTGTTGAATTGTTTTTGAAAAAAGCCATCCAGCGCGCTCAGAATGTCTGGGTCGTTTTTGGATTTTGACACTGCTTCAGCTAGTTCCTCCAAAGTATGGCCTGGGTACAGCAGTGAAGCGTCCGTAATTCTTCCTTTGGTGAAATAACGCTGTTGTGTATTAACGAAAAAATTGAAGGCATAGGGTTTGAACCCGATGGAGATTTCTTCATAATCTGCACTTAATTTGATGTGATAGGGTTTTTCGCCCATACCAAAAATCGAAAAACGAGGTATGAGTTCCCATTGGCCATCCACATCAATGAAGGCGGACCCTTTTAAGATGATGCCAAGACCTATGATGCCATTGGTAACGGTTTTGTAATACTGCGGCGTATTCTGGGTATTTTGTAATCGATACACCAAATCTACCTGTTCACTCAGGAAAGCATTTTCGGTATGGTGGACCACATGATATTGCAAGCCATTTAACTTTGGAATTCCTCCAAAATATAATCAATTCTAAGTTCAAAGGACAAGCTGAGGGCTATTACGTACTTGCGAACACCTCATGATGGGCTACCTTTTCAGGAAAGTCTAGCAAAAAATCATCATCTTCAGGATAGTACTTTGCCTTTTCATAATCCTCGCCTGCAAAGTTTTTGATTACCTCAAGATTTTCCCAAAAGGTGATAAGTTTAAAGTACGCCACACCCACTTTGGTCTGGCACAAAAACTCAAGTTTTACAAAACCTTCGGTGCTTTGATAATCCGGTAGTGCCCTTGATTTCATAAAATCAATGTAGGCTTCTTTATGTTCCAAAAGGGTCTTTCCGTTCCAAATTCGAGCTATCATCTTGTTGTTTTAATCAAAAACTGCACTTGCTTTGATGTCAACACCGCGTATACTTTGGTCATCAAGGATTACCTCGAATTCGTCATCAAAACTTATAATTAATATGGTATCGGTCAATGAGAATACATCAAAAGATTCAGCATTTCCTTCTTCATAGTTTAGGGTAAGTACGCTTGTGGCACTTAATGTCCAATCAAAATTCGTGGTTTCTGCCGGATTTTCGATTGCCCGCCCTGTCCCATCGGAGTCAAAAATCAAAGTAAGCCCTTGACTAATGCCATTTTGTCTGACGATTTCATTGGCGAGGTCCTCATCATCCAGAAGCACTCCATCGGTGTTAATGACTTCGTCGATACGATATTCGGAAAACAACCAAGGGCTTCCCGAAACCAAGAGTTGTTCCGGAGAGAATTCCGGCGCTGATGGATCATCGGAAGAACAAGAAATCGCAATTAGTGCAAAAAAGAACAGGTATATACGTTTCATAGCAATACGTTAAGGCGTAATCAGGTTACGTTCTAACTAAAATTAAAGGATTTTGTTCAATTGCGAAAGGGCCTTATGCTTCCCTTTGAAACAAACAGGCTGGACCTTTGCTGTAATGCTCTGGCAGTCCATCGGTATCCGGCAAATCTTTAGCGCCTAAGAACTCAAACCCCAACTTTTGGTAGTGTGCAATCAGTCCGTGGTTGTGCCCTACGGTATCGAGCCGAATAAATTTCAGGTTATGTTCCAAACAAAAAGTATCTGCCCATTGTACCAGATTCCCAACCAGATTTCGACCTCTAAAATTGGGGTTTGTGGCAATGCGATGGATGTATACCGAAGGTTCATCATTTTCGGGGGCCCAGATTAAGGGGTCCTCAAAAGCAATGGCCCAAATACAGGCAATCTCATTTTCGATAACGAGTTTCCACTGACGGTTTTCTGCAATCTCCATCTCAACTAAGCTTTTTGGGAATTCGGGCCATACAACCTGATTTTTGGTTTTCATATATGCTGAGGCAGTGCGATATAACTCCAGGATAACAGGGATGTCCTCTTTTTCACTTTTCAATATCTTCATGTGTTTTGTTTTTAATGTTTAAATACTGTTTTCGTATCCGGTAGAGATGGATAAGGCAATAGGTGATGCCTCCAAATACAATCGGGAAGGCAGAGATGGTGAAGCCATATACTACATAAAGCGCGCTGGAGCAGATATGTAACCAACGCAACCGTAGCATGTTCACTTGCGCCATGGCCGCCAACGAAATACCTAAAGCCAATACACCCCAGACATCACTCATCGTATGCCTTAAAACGTTCCGAGAGACTCTTTTCAGCCATAGCGTTTTCGAAATAGGCAAGACTTTCCAAAAAACCATCATCGGAGCATTCTTTCACTATTTTTTGGATTTTGTACCATTCCTTTTCGAAAAGCGGTAATACGCTTTTGCTTTTATCCGTTAGGGACAACATTTGTTTTCGGGCATCTTGTTTATCGGGCTTGCTGGTGACAAACCCCTTTTCTTTCATGCTTTGGGTAATTTTGATGATGGCTGCATGTGAGAAACCCAACGCGTTTGCAATAGCTGTGACGGGCAGTTCACGGTCTTTGAGCAACAATAACACCAAGTGCCAGTTGGGTTGAATTTCAAAACCCAGATGGGCGTATATCGCACGGGCTTCAGCATTCAAGGTGTCGCTAAGACGTTTGATACGAGCGGTAAGGCCATAATAAGCCAATTGACGGGTATAATCTTCCATAAAAACGTAACTGGTTACACAAATATACTTAAATTATGTAACTGGTTACATATATTATTCGGAATTTGAAGGTTTACAGAAAACCGGAGCAAAGGCTAATCCAACATTGTACCTCTTCTTATTCTAAAAATTCTGTTGGGTCGTGATATCCGAAATACTCCATTTCAGCACCGTACTTTTCCAGCAGTTGCCGAACGGTTTCCAGGGATTTAAGTCGCATGGTGTTGTCTACTGCTCTCATCGTTGCAAGTTGGTCGACCGGATGGTTTTTATCCAATAGCTCTGCTCTCAGGTAATAGGCGTCTCCCGCATAAAAAATCCATTTGTCATTCACTTTTAGGGCTATGCCACAATGCCCCAAGGTATGCCCGAATAGGGGAATCAAGTATATCTCTGTTTCCAACTCCAAAGCCAACTTTCGGGCGGGCAGGCCAAACCAGCTGACATCATTGGATTCATAAAGTCGTAGCTCTGGTTGGTGTGCAAGTTGTTGAGGCAAATAGCGTTCATGCCCACTTGTGAAGGTGGTATATTCTTCATGGGAAACATGTACCGTAGCCCATGGAAAATCTGCTAACCCACCAATGTGGTCAGGGTCAAGATGTGAGCAAATAATGTGTTTTACGTTAAATGGGTCCAGGCCCAGACCTTTGATTTGATTTAGGGCTGTCAACGCTTCATCAAAAACAAATCCGGTTACTTCAATAAGTTCTTTTCCTAAATACTTGTCTGGTTCTTGCGATTCCGAAATTCCGATGCCGGCATCAATAAGGACGAATTTTTCATTTTCTTGGAGTAGCAGGCAATGTCCGATGGCCGAGCCTAAGGGCGATTCGATTTTCACGCAATTAAGGTGATGCACTGATGTCATTTTTCTATGTTTTCATTGTGACGGGAAGTAGATTTTTGCGTTTGTTGGAATACTAATTTCATCAATATGACCGGAAGTTTCATTGTTTTTGGTCATAAAATGTAGGTGGGTTCGCTTTCCGGGATGGGTCAATTTTCCTTCTCTTGCTTTATCGACCCAAAAGCCAATGATGTTTACTTCAGTATCTCGGAGTTCAAATTTCACCTTGGCTTTTTGGTGTTCTTTTTTGTTGTGTGGTAAGGTGTCCTGTTTATAAATGATGTGGTACACCATGCGTTGCACTTTTGTTTCTATTCGAAAAGGAGTGGCTAGGGAAGTATCACGGTCTTTGGAAAGCAGAAGCGCTTTCATATGTTGTTCAATGGCATCCAAGCTGGAAAGAGGTTCTTCTATGGTATGGCTTACCCAATCGTTTTCATTGGATTTGATGAGAAAGATAGCTTCCGTTTTATTTAAAGAAGAAATATGGTGCGTACCCTTTTTTACGGTAGCAATGGAGACGACATCATCGTAAACCGTAATTTCTCCTTGAAGCCCCGAAACAGGTCCCAAAGCAAACAACCGCTCTCCCATGAAAAGAGTATCCAGCATTACATTCCCCTTGAGTTGGTTTTGCTTGAGGATACGTTGCCGGTTGCCATAACTTTCGACGGAGTTGATATTCTTGGGGGCTTTGTTTTGGCAAGAAATCCCTATTAGACCCAAAAGGAAACATGAAAAAAGGGCGAATTTCACAGGAAATAGGTTATGAATGGGTTTTGATAGTAAGTTTTCGCTGCTGAACAAGCATGTAAATGGCGTGGGGTAACATTAGAAAGGTCATTCCAGAGAATGGAATCATGTAAACCCCGATAAGCACAACAATAAGATAGGTCCAAACAAAGTTTTTGGGAAGGTTTCCAGTCGTTTTTTCTACATAGTGGACCAAGAGTCCTAGCGGAATGAGTAAAATTCCAAAATAGAAAAACCAACAGGCTGCAAAATTATCATATTGCATTTGTCCGTTCAGGAGCGGGAACTCGAATAGCCCCTCGCTTATTTTGAAGAAAAACTGACCTGCAAAACCGGCAAATTGTTCTCCAAAAGCAAAAGGAGAAATCCCAAGTAGGGGGTGAATGATTCCAAAAAAGACTAAAATTTTTCCGTTGGTAATGGATTTCATGTAAAGTGCATTTTCATTCCTTCATGGGGTGCTGAAAAACCTAGTTTTTCATAAAAAGCGATGGCTTTAGGTCTTCTTTTGTCCGTGGTCAATTGGAGGACATGGGCCTTTCGCGATTTGGCCCGGTTTATGGCCCATTCGAACATGGTTTTGCCCAAACCTTGTCCTCTTTTGTCTTTGCGAATCCGTACCGCTTCAATTTGCCCACGAACACCACCTCGATAGGTTAGGTATTGAATAAAAGAAAGTTGCATGGTACCAATGATTTCCAAGGCGTCATCTTCCACAACAATCAATTCTTGATTTGAGTCACGGTTGATGTTAGTAAAGGCGTCGAGATATTCTTGTGGCAGGGGAATTTTGAAGTTTTCTCGGGTTTGTCCCAGTGCATCATCCGCCAGCATCTCCACAATTGCGGTGACGTCTTTTTCGGTTGCTTTTCTAAAGGTCATTTTGGTCTATTATTTTGTTAATGACGTTTCTAAAGTTAGGAATGGGACATTTCATTTTTTGGATATCACTATCTTTTTTCCAATCAAAGCTTCCTTTTCCAAACTTTCCACCAAATACCGCCCCACACTTTTTCGGCTGATGAGCATGCTAGGTTTTGGTTTATTGTCAAAGCTTTCTTGAATGGTCTCCGTCGATTTACTATTGCTGAGTCCTACGGGGCGTACTATGACCCAATTCAGAAGCGATTGCGATAAAATGTTTTCTTGCCGTTCATGGTCGGTATAGGCGACACCAATATTGCTGTTGTCAATAAACCATTTGAACCATTTCGGTATGTCCTTTTTTGTTTCGGCTACACCCCAAGCTGAGCAGATGGCAACCCTTTTTATACCTAATTCTTTTGCGGAAGACACCACTAAAGACATGGTATCGGAAAGCAGGGTTTTGGGTGTTCGTAATCGTGCCCAGGGGAAATCAGAAGTTCGCGAAATATTCAAAACGCTAATGATAGCTTCGCAACCTGTTATAGCCTTTTTCAAATCATCCGAATGGGTGGGATTCCCTTCAAAAACAGTTACTCCATCTTGCTTCGGTATTCTATGGGAATTTCGCGATAGACAGTGTACGGAATGTCCTTTTTCAAGAATGGTTTTAAGAACCCATTTTCCGGTTCTTCCCGTGGCACCAAGCAATAGAATTCTCATACCCTAAAGTTAGTGAAACGGCCTCTATAGTTTTATCAACTAAGAAGGTATAGCTTTTGATTTTTTGAAGCGTTTTGAGCTGAAGAACTATTTGTTAGCAACAAGCGTAATTTGATGCTTTACTTTATTGGAAAACGAATCCGCCGCGGTTAGGGCAATCAAATGACTGTCTTCAAAATTGGCGGTGCCCAACAATTTCATTTCATCGGCGTCGAAGGTCACCCTACCTAATTGGGTTTCGAGAGTAACTTCCAGGTTATCTCCATCGATATCATTAAACAAATCGGTGGGCAGGTAAATTTCAAATGGTTCACCTGTTTTTACCGTAAAGCTGGAAACCGGACGATAAACAAAAGGCTTGAACAGTTTTGAGGTTTTCACCCAATAAATATCGGATTCTTTCAGGCCCGTTTCTTCAATTTGTAAGCGGGTGAAAAACAAAAATTTGTTATCCATGCTTACATAGGGGCGTCTATCCCAATCTTTTGAATTAATAGAAGCATCCACGAGACGAGGAGTTGTCCATTGGTTATTGGCATCTCGATAGCTGATATACAAGTCCATCCAAGTGGTGTTGTCGGTATAACGACAAAAAATCAAGTAATCCTCTTGGGGCGAAATAAAGATGCTTTCTTCATCGCTTTCCGAATTTACTTCAGCAATGGCGGTGGCATTTCGGTAGCTATTGTCCGTTAGTGGAGCAGAAAACAAATCTGCGGTGTAGCAATTTTCTTTACCCTCACTATTTCGATTGGAAGATAAATACTAGTTTCCCTTAAGGGACATGCTGGCCGAAGCTTCCCGACTATCTGAACTCAGCGGGCTTAGCAATTTTTCTGGAGTACCCCAATTGTCGTTTGTTTTATCCAACTTCCAGAGGTCCGTGATAAACAGTCTACTGGTATCGGGTATGCTTTGCGCGCAAAGCAAAGCCTTACCGTCAGGTGTGAAATAGGGGAGATACACACTTTTATTTTGTAATGGAGCAAAATTCTCAGGTTTGGCCCAGCTGCCATTACTTTTTTCTGAATGATAGATGGTACCCTTCGAACTGTTAGCATCTAATATGCCGAAGGCTAGTTCTTGATTATCCGGTGAAAATGAAATACCATGTTCAAATCTGTTTTTCTGTGAGATGATGCCTTCAGCAAAAGGCACGGGAGTGGTTGAGGGTTCAGGCTGGCCAAAATAATCAACCTTTTCGGTTTGGGTTTTGCAAGCGCTTAGGATAACCAAAACCAAAAAAAGCTTGCTGATTTTTTTCATAGGGTGCTAGGTTCTTCGCGGTAGCTAAAGTTAAGGAAATGGAGTGGTACTTGATTTTGCTACTCCTTCTACTAGGAGAGCAGGTTCAATCGCAATTTTGTGCGAGACGATACCGTTTCTACGAGTATGTATTCTTAGCTTTTTTATGTGATTGTCACTCCCGCTTTAGCGCAAAAAGTTCAAAGGCATCTGCTTTTGGTTGATATCCGACTTTTTCGATGGCTTCTGTAATATCTAATCTTTTATAGCGGTTATCTGAAATAGCATTAAGTACCTCATACTTTATACCTTCGGTTTCGATGCATCCGACAAGCAATTGATTAAAATCATCAGGGTGTAGGTAGGCGCTCAAGTCCCGAGCGTTCATTTCAGTGAAATCGTTAGGAAACTCATACGCTCCAATGCGCAAAGATATGGCTGAAATTGTCTTGTTGTTGGCGTAGTAAGCTGCCAAAGCTTCACCAAAACATTTGGATACCCCATACAGATTTTTGGGTTTGACCAGCATGTCTTTATGGACTTGAATGTCTGTGTGGTAGCTTTCGATGGTTTGGGCGCTACTTGCAAAAATCAACCTGTGGCAATTTTTGGCAACGGCAGCTTTGAAAATGTTTTGGGTAGTTTTGATATTGACCTCCAAAATTTCATCCGATTCGGAAACGGGGTCGACCATACCTGCAAAATGAACGACAGTATCGACACCTTCGCATAATTCCAAACATCGTTTTGCATCTCTCAAATCTGCTTCTTCTACTTGAACTACGTTGGGGAAAACCCCTTCTTTCACCACAATATCCGCAGCGATAATCTGATACTGGTGATGATGGTTTTGGATAAAGTATCGCGCAATTTTCCCGAATCCTCCGGTAATCAAGAGTTTTTTCATTAATGCTGGATTTGGTTTGGAAATAGGACGTTTAAATATACCTAATCAGAATTGATTTCTTTTATGTGCTGAAGTTCAAGATTATGATTCTTGGGGTGAACTGTTTTTTGAGAGCTCACTTCAAATTGTTGTGCAGAAAGGTAGTAGACAGGTTGTGGAGTTTATAGTAGAGATAGATAAGTTATTCTATTAACTTCTGAACTTGGGAAGTGAGTTAATCAGAGTAAAATCTCAATTTCTCATTAAGTATGCTACTTATTTCTTTAGCTCTGTCTACAATCATAAAATGCTCACCATTTTCAATTAAGATGGAATTCTTACCTTTTGGCGGGAGGAGCTTGTCATTCATTCCGCAAATTTTGATGAGATTTTTTAGTTTTGAATGGTTTTTCCAACGTAGCAATTCACCAATAGCCCATTTTGTAAACCTTAAATCTGAATCTTTTAGAATTGCACCAAGTAGTTCCTTTTTGCTCGTTCCAAACATAAAGCTGGCAATCGAATTCGGCGGTAGAAGCATAGCTTTTGGAACAAAATTGACCAATCGAAGTTTGCCTGCAAGCCGCATAAACCAAGGTAGTTCAGACTTAGTTTCAATAGAGGAGATTAGAATAGTGAATTTTGGCTTGGTAAGTTTGCTTATTTCAGTTGCAATGAGCCCACCAAAGCTCACACCCATAATACCGTAATCCAGTTCATTATCAATTTGATACTTGCCAACAAGTCGTTTGGCATAATCGGCAATAGGCTCTTTTTCTTTGGGTTCAATCCAGTCCACATGAATTAATTCATGTTCTAACGTCAAATATTGAAATACCCTTTTGTCCGCACCTAGCCCGCTTATAGTGAAAATTTTCATTGTGTTTAAAGTTAAATCAATCCACGTGCGAATTTCCAATCCCATTTATTTTTCCCCACAAAGCTGTTGGGTCATTTTCTTAAAGGCTACGATGTTTTTTGACTATTCAACAGGAATGAAAAACTTATCAATTTCTAAGCAGGAGTTGGATACCATAGGCTAACCCTAAAGCGCATAGGGAAATCATTATACATGGGACAACATATAATAAAATTGGAGCTGGTCTCAAATAATAGTGAGCCATTATTAAGCAACCTAAGTTTGGGAATAAAACAATTATTGAAATGATGATAATAACTAGGCCTTTGTTCTTGTTCGAAGTCACTTTTGAATTACTCTATTCATACACTTTATGAGGAGATGTCTAGGTCAACTCCCTTCGATTGTCTGCAATATAGGCGAAGTACAACCTTTGGTCTCGAACTCTTTAAAAGATGTAATGCCCGAATCCTCTCTGGCCAGCATGATGAGTAGCACGCCATGGTCCGCTTCGGTGGCTATCATCACCATTTGAATCAAATAACTCCCTGCAAGCCCTATGTCTTCCATATCAGCGTTGATGGAACCCCTAACGGTAAAGTGTTTCTCGCCGCGGATAGTTTCATCTTGCATGGTAGTTTCCCGAATATCCAAACCTTGGGCTCTGTATTGGTCTACTATCGATGTCAATAAGGATTCCTTCGTAAGGCCGAAAAAACTTCCAATACCATCTTTTCCGCTTTCCTTTAAGCCATAGAAATACCCGATGTTCACGGATTCAACGATTAAGGTGTCTTTGTCGTATTTGAAAAAACTCGCATAGTTTTTAGATGGATAATCTTCTTGGGTGTCGACTTCCAAGCTTTCGGGATATTTCAACGTAAAAGCTTCTTCACGAAGGCCATACTTTTGGCAATATTCCTCATCGACTTCAAATTCCACCAAATCGCCGCATTCTTCATTGTATTTGGAGTTTTCTCCGCATGCCACAAGTGTTGTGATTGACATACCTAGTAGTAGCATACCTATGATAGTCGTTTGTTTCTTTAAGTAGCGGTTTTTTCCCATTCTATTTTTATTGCTGATATTTTGTGGTTCAATCGTTCCGTTGGTACAATTTGAAATCCGTTCTTAAGATAGAACGCCAAAGGCGAACAATACGGTTCTCCATTTTTCTTTTTTTCCTTATCATGGTCAATCACCCAACCGTTCAGCTTTTTCTCTTTTGCTTTGGCATATTGCAAAAGTTGGGTGCCAAATCCTTTTCCATGAACGCTCGAACTGAGAATTAATGTGAGCCATCTTTCACTTTCTCGAGTAAAGCACAAACACCAACCTTGTATCTTTCCATTAGAATTTATTAAAAGAATATGCCACAGGTTGGCAATGCCCTCAAGGTATTCGTTGAAGGTTTCTATGGACTTATGCGATAGCGATTCGGGGTACTCGTTGTTCCATAAAGCAATAATCTCAAGTTTTTGAGCATCTGATAAAACGGAGGATTCAATGAATTCCATTCGCCGGGATTTAGAAGAAACGAACAAAGATGGTCTGGAGTAATAACCCAGGTTTACTTAAAAGTATTGTTACCAGATGCTATTTAGTAAACTTTTTTTGCGTTATCTGGCGGTCACAATTGCCGACTTATGAAAACGACATTTTGCTTAAGAGATATTCAGTATTGAAAAAATGAGAGCATGCAAAAGCGCTTTATTTCTTCAATTTTTCAATCATTTCTTTCGCATGCTTATGTTCAGGATTGATTACAAATGATTTTTTATAGTTTTCCAAGGCCTTTTCCAAATTGTTGTTAGAATAGTAGGAGTCTCCCAGAAACGACCACGAATACTCGTCTTCTGGATATTGCTCCGTATACAATTTGTATAACTCAATTGCCGAGAAATACTCCTTTTTAGACATAAGTTCTTGTCCAATTTCCTCAAAATCCCAATCGACAAACTGTATATAGCTCGTATCACTTTTCGCCTCGCTATATGTTGTTAAAGCCGCTTCAATACCGTTTTCAATGTATTCTTTTGCGAATAATTTAGGTAAGGATATTGGGTCCAATTGATACTTTTCCTCTGAAAGTATCTTCATTGGAAAAGTGAAGTTGTAGCGATTCATTTCCTGATTGTTTGTAAGAATAACAATACATTGGTCTTTCACCATATTTCTGATAAAAAAGCTTCTCGACCCTACAATGCCCCCCGCATGATATACAATGCTCGGTTTGTCTTTAGCAATACACCAACCCAATCCTCTTAAAGATGGATAATTGGATTTTGCATCAACGGTATACTCTTTAGCGTTAGAAAGGTAGTTGGGACTGTACATTTTTTTTAGTGATTCCGATTTAAGCAATACTTCATTTTGAAGTGCACTATGAAACTTAAGTAAATCTCCAGTAGTAGTGTACACAGAACTAGCTCCATAATCATTGCCGAATGTTAAATCATCACTAATTTTTGATTCTAAATGATTTACATTTTGAAAATCCTTTGACAACCATTTAGGTTTCGTATAATTTGAAACTATTCTGGTTTGATATTCTTTCGGCACTCTTTTTTTTCTTAAAAAGGTTTCGGTCATTCCGGCCTTTTCAAAAATCCTAGTCTTCAAAAACTGATTAAAATTTTGATTGGATAGTTGCTCTATAATCAAAGCAAGAAAAATGTAATTGGTGTTAGAATAAAAATAATTGGTTCCTGCTTCAAAATGTAGGTCAGGTGCCGAGGTGGTATAAGTGTTTATTATTTGTGTATTATCATATTGTTTTCCTTCAATAAGATTTCTAAAAGGTTGACTTTGGATTCTTGGAAGACCTGAAGTATGTGTCAGTAAATTTTTAACAGAAATATTCTCATAGGGAATTTCAGGAAGGTATTTGATAATCCTATCATTAAGATTCAATTTACCTTCTTCTTCAAGCACCATAATACCAACAACTGTAAACAATTTGGAAACTGAAGCGATATTGAATATACTCTTGCTATTTAAGGCTTTGTTTTGTTCGATATCTGAATATCCAAAAGACTTTTCATAGATAATTTCTCCTTTTTCGGCAATAAGTAGGTTCCCATTGAAGAGACCTTTTTTTTGCAAGGACCTTAAAATGGAATCAATTTTATCTGTTCTTTCATCTGTATTGTTTTTGGTTGAACAACTTAGAAAAAGAAGCAATAGTGGAAAAACTAGAATAATTTTTTTCATCCGTAGTGTTTTGGATTGTGCACAAGGTTCTGATAAAGTTAAAGCAATTATCGAGTACCCTATTTCCAACATGTAGTCCCATACACCAAGGTCTGATTTGATTCCAACTACATCAATGAAAGAAACAAAACCCCAGAACATTTTGTTCTGGGGTTGGTAATAATTAAGCATTGGCTTGGTGGGCGGCCACATTCCAGACGCCAGTTGCTTCGGTTTCTGCAACATATTGTTCGAAACGTTTAGCAGGTCGGCCCAAAATGGTTTCAACATCATTGGTGATTTCCGAATTGGCGGGGTTACCCAGTACCACGTCGAATAAATAGTTCACTAACCATACAAAATCTTCTGGTAGTCCCGCTTTTCGCATGCCTTCGCTGTATTCTTCCAAAGAAACCGGCACATAAGTGATTTGTCGGTCCGTGGCTTTAGCAATTGTTGCAACCGTTTCTGGAAATGTCAAGGTTTCCGGTCCAGTAAGCTGATAGATGTTGCCATTATGTTGGTCATTCAGCAAGACTTCTACGGCTACTTCGGCAATATCATCGGCATCTACCCATGGAATCTGTACTTCGGACTGCGGTAAGGCCACAAAACCATCCAAAACAGGTTCCAGCAAAAAGTTCTCACTAAAGTTCTGATTGAACCAACTGGCCCGTACGATAGTGTAATCCAATCCAGAGTGAATCACTACTTGCTCGGACAATTGGGCTTCGCGCTCACCTTTTCCGGAGAGCAACACCATTTTTTTCAGATTTGCACGCTTGGCGGCTTTTACCAATTGTTCTACAGCATCCAATGCTCCTGGCACCGCTAAATCAGGTTGGTAGGTTACGTAAACTTTATCCATATCTTCCAAAACTTTGTCCCAACCTTCAGGCACATGCCAATCAAAGGCTGGTGTTGCACTACGCGAGCCTACTCGCACATTGTGGCCCTTCGCGTTCAAAAGGTTTACGATTCGTTTTCCGGTTTTTCCGGTTCCTCCGATAACTAAGATGTTTTCTTTTTTCATTTTTACTTGTATTTAATTGTTTTTGAATTTTGATTCCGTCGCTGCGGAATACGTTGTTTTATGAATAATGGGTTGTGTTTACTTTCTTTCGTACTTGGGTATACCAGTAAAGCGTGGCCATTCCGATGAATTCGATGCCGATGAGCCAAAAACCGATGGCCGTGAAAAAATCAAAATAACTCCCGCCGCTGGGTACGATGAGATAGGGCACGGTAATCAGGGCATCTAGACTTCCGGCTATTAAGAAAAAGGCTAGTCCTACCCAATACCCTTTTGGGTTATTCTTTCCTCGATAGTACAGTTTCGTTCCTAGCCATACTAGGGGGAGCACTCCAAACGATAGGATAAGGTTGGCTTGTAGGGTAGCATCTTTTAAGATGGAAACGAAAAAGGATAGCGAATACAAGCTCACGCCTATAATCCAAATCAGGATGCCAATAACTAAGGTTCTTACAATTTGCATGATGTTTTGTTTTATGATGATTTATGAAATAGGATTCCAATGAGCAGTAAGGCAAAGGCGATTGAAGACGTTAGGGTACGCACTAGATGCCAGTAGTTCCAGGGGGTTTCAAACTTCTTTCTGAGCGCTTTCAGGTCTTGAACTGAAAGCTGTTCCAAAAGACTTTGGTCCAGGATGTTGTTCAAAGGCACGTTTCTGAAAATGGTCACCCAACCAATACCGAAGCAAAAGAGTAAGGCGGCCAAGAGCAACGTCCAGAATTCCCAAGTAGTTGGATTACGCTGCAAAAAGACATTGCAAAAGAGCAAAGGAATAGGCCCTAGGAATACCGCTAAAAAAAGTGGGTT
>CALBPG010000223.1 GCA_937899065.1 uncultured Allomuricauda sp. | reverse complement strand
CATAAAACCTCACGTATTGGCCCTGCACTAGCTGTGGGAGACTAAAATGGAGAAGGTTAGGACGATTTCAACATTGGAGCTGCCTCCAAGTACCCAGGAGGGTTGTTTTATCAACGGAAAGACGGCTCTTTTGAACAGCAAAAATTCAAAATTCTCTTGCAAGACCGAATGCACGAAGATATGGGCTCCCTTATTTTCGATGCTGACAACGATGGAGACAACGACCTGTATTTAGTGAGTGGCGGTAATGAGTTTGGCCCCAATGCTCCCATGTTGCAAGACCGATTATACATCAATCAAGGGAATGGCGATTTTATCAAGAGCAGCAATGGGTTACCTCGAATGTTCAATAGTGGAGGACGTGTGTATGCTTATGATTATGACAAAGATGGTGACCAAGATCTATTTTTGGGCGGGCGTTTGATACCTGGAAATTATCCCTATCCGGCCAATAGCTACTTCCTTGAAAATGTAAGTACTCTGGGCAGCCCAAAATTCATTGATGCCACCCAAAAACTAGGTTCCGAATTTCAAAAATTAGGATTGGTAACATCAGCACAGTGTTAAGATTATGACCAAGACGGATGGCAAGATTTAGCGGTCACGGGCGAATGGATGAACGTTCGAGTCTTTAAAAATGAATCCGGCAAGGGTTTTAGTGAAGTAACTGAGTCGCTAGGCTTGGAAAATACCATGGGTTGGTGGTTTAGTCTAAAAGCAGAGGACATCGATAATGATGGGGATATGGACCTGATTGCAGGAAATTTAGGCGACAATTATAAATACAAAGCAACAGCAGATGCCACTTTTGATGTCTTTCTCAATGATTTTGATGGAAACCGTACTAACGATATCGTTCTAAGTTATTACAACGAAGGCGAGCAATATCCCGTGCGGGGACGCGAGTGTTCCTCTCAACAAATGCCTTCCATTAAAAAGAAATTCAAAGACTATGATGCGTTTTCAAAAGCTACTTTAGTGGATGTGTATGAAGAAGAAAAGTTGGAAAATAGCATTCATTACACCGTTTCGTCTTTTAAAAGCGCCATCTTTTTGAACGAAAATGGAAAATTCAAACGACAAGATTTACCCATTAAGGCGCAAATAGCGCCTGCGAACCAAATTTTGGTTTCAGATTTTGACCAGGATGGTACCAAGGACATTGTTTTTGCCGGTAACCTCTATGCCTCTGAGGTCGAGACACCGCGGGCTGATGCTGGACATGGTACTTTTCTAAAAGGCATGCAAAACGGAAACTTTGAAGTGCTTGGTCCACAACGAACCGGTCTTTTCATTGATGGTGATGTGAAGGACTTGGCCTTTATCACCGTGAAAGGACAGCGCTACATTTTGGTGGCCAAAAACAATGACTTTCTAGGCTTCGTGGGCTTAAACTAGAAACCCATCAATCGTTAGCCTGCACAATGATATCGGCAATGTTACCAAAGGGCCAGGTCAAGGTTTGTCGGCTAAAAATCGCTAAGCCGTCGTTAGATATACCATTGTTTCCATTGTCCCACCATACACTGGCAAAACCTCTTTCTGCCGCGGCATTTGCATAAAATGTGGCGTGCGCAATACGGTCTTGAAGATTGTCTTG
>CALBPG010000222.1 GCA_937899065.1 uncultured Allomuricauda sp. | reverse complement strand
TCCATCTCAAACTTCTGAATGATATGCGCTTTCCAGCGCAATCTGGAAGTAAATCCATCTATGTTTCTTTTTTTAGGACTTTGCGGACGTATCTCCTTGGCCAACTGCCAAACTTGTCGGGTAGATAGATTACCCCAAGCCAAGTAGGGAGACAAACGACTACACGAGGTTCGAGAAGCTTCTGGTTTGGAAATGTGTTGGTTATAATCCAGATATCGTCTTTTTAGAAAAGTCTTTAGATATTTTTCTGCTTCCGAAGCACCACCTTTTTGAAAATTGCCGCGTTGCACCTCATCCAAAGGTACTATCTCTACGTTTTTCAACTTTTTTTGCAAAGTCAGCGGGTTTACTATTTGACCTTGCGTCGGATTAAAAGAGAACTGAGGTGCCATCATGTATTGCGTCCACGTATCCCGCCAACCCATTCGGTTTTTGGAACCTCGAAAAACACCATTGTTTACGTACTCATGCCAAACTATGCCCCTACTTTTGCAAAACTTGGCAAAGGCCATGTCCCTATCGTAAGTTCTTCGAATGCCCGTTTCCATTATGGACAACACTTGTTTGACCTTGACCGTTTGAAGCAGTTTATCAAAAAAGGCCACTACCTCTTCTTTTACCACCAAGACCGAGGTAGCATAGGCCTCTAACCTTTCATTCATATCCTTGAGGGACTCCTTAACGAAATTCCAGTGTCGCTCCGAATAATGGTCATCCCCAACAAGGGAAGGTTCAATAAGGTATAATAAAATGATAGGATAACCTGTTTCAATAGCGCGGGCAATGGGTTCATTATCCTCTAATCGAAGATTCCGCTTTAACCAAACCACCTGTATTTCTTTCTCTTGCATTCGCTTGCCACTGCCAATGGATTGAAGGTTGTCAAAAAAAGAAAGCGTGAAACCTATAATCCAAGGGTAAAACTAGTAATTTTGTTTATCTATATCTCCTAAAGAATAAACAAAGTTGAAAAAAGAAGCGTACAAAATTGCCATTATCGGCGCAGGAGTTAGTGGGTTGACCGCTGCGATTGTTTTAGAAAGTCATGGATATGCCCCAGAGATTTTTGAAGCCTCTGATGCCGTTGGTGGACGAGTACGCACTGATGTGGTAGAAAGTTATCAACTAGACCGAGGCTTTCAAGTTTTGCTTACCGCCTATCCCATGGTCGGTAAATATTTGGATATAAAATCTTTGGAAGTCCAATCCCTTAGACCAGGGGCTTTGATTGCCCGTAATGGAAAAAGATACACCTTTGGAGACCCCACACGCGATTTGGGTTTCTCATGGTCGACACTCACTTTCCCCATGGCCACTTTTCGGGATAAGCTTTTGATTTGGAAACTGAATCGAAACCTTAGAAAAGAATCTCTAGAGCATATTTTTACACAACCTGAGCAAACCACACTGGAGTTTTTAAAAAAATATGGATTTTCAGAAGCCGTTATCAATGCCTTCTTTAAACCTTTCTTTTCAGGAATTTTTCTTGAAGACAAACTGAACACTTCAAGTCGGATGTTCTGTTTTGTCTACAAGATGTTTGGAGAAGGACTCGCGGTGATACCTAAAAAAGGGATACAAGCCATACCCCACCAGCTCCAGCAGCAATTACAAAAGACCAAAATCCATTTCAATAGTAGGGTGAAAACCTTGAAGGAAGGTGAAATTCATATGGAAGATGGAACGATTCTTAAAAACCATTTGGCCATTGTTGCGACTGAAGCATCTGCATTGATTCCTGCGCTAAAAAAACAGGCGATTGACTGGAAAAGTTGTGATACCCTCTACTTTGAAGTTGAAAAAAGGAACATTAACTCTCCTATCATCGGGCTTTCCGCGGACACGGGCAGCCTCGTCAACAATATTTTCTATCCGAATAGTATCGACAGCGAAACCAAAGGGAATCATGAACTTCTCAGCGTAACGGTTGTGCAAGAACACAATCTTAGCGAATCCGATTTGATTCCTGCCGTCGAAAAAGAATTGAAATCACAATTTGGGATACAGCCTTTGCGCTACCTAAAATCTTATAAAATAGCCAAAGCCCTCCCGGATTTACAAAATCTGCAATACAATTTGGCCGAAACCGAAACACGATTGAACAGTAGAATTTTTCTTTCTGGGGATGTGCTGCTGAACGCTTCTTTAAACGCGGCAATGATTTCGGGAGAACAGGCGGCGATGGGAATTATCCATACCTTGGAAGATAGTCAGGATTTGGCCTTTTTTACTTCTGAGTATCTCTGAGAAGCCACGAAGTGCTTGTCTTTTTCGCGAAGCCAGCCTAGGTTTACCCACAATAATATTGTCCACCTTCAAAAAATTCTAGACCTTAAAGGGTATATTTTCTTTTGATGGACTTTGAAGTAACTGCAGATGTAATACCCCTAGTGAACGGTTTGGTTACCGGATTAACACCTTATGCCAAAGCGCAAAATGTAGATTTAAAGTTCCTTTCGCCTGAACAACAACTTTTCGTTTCGCATAACCCTCAAAAAATTCTTTCAGAAATCACAGTTTTGCTTAGCAGAATCATCACATTTACACCACAGAAACATCGAGTAACGGTAAAAGTCCATAAATCATCAAATGATTCCAGCTGCTCTACCATAAGCATTGAAAATACTGGAGTAGACCTTTCTAAATTGGGAGAACTTATTTCTGCTATCAGTTATGGTTTGCGTATCGAAAAGAAACCAAACGGCACCTGTTATCATATTGAAGTTCCATCCGGACAATCCCTATTGAAGTCTCCACAACCCTCTTCACATGACTTTTTACCGACCCAGTATCCCATGTACTACACGACCATTCATAAACGCTTGACGCATCATTTCGATAATGTTGAGAATATTGAAAGCATGGTTGCTGCAAAAAGTCAAACAGAAGGAATTTTCTTGAAAAAAGTAAATACGGTTATCCGTTCCAACCTGCACAATTCAAACTTTTCCATCGACCATTTAGCTAGTGCTATGGCCCTTAGCCGAACACAGCTTTTTCGAAAGGTCAAAAAGCTAACACAAATGTCGCCAACGCACTACGTACGTTTTACCCGCCTGCAGGAAGCAAAAAAATTGCTACAAACCACCCAAGACGAACGTACAGTTTCTGAAATATGCTACTCCGTTGGTTTTCTGAACTTGAGTCACTTCACCCGCTCTTTTAAGGCACAATTTGGGATGAATCCGTCAAGTTTACGAAAACAATGAAACCTTGAGTCAAAAGTTTGCAACATTTGGTCAAATAGGAATCAGGCTTCGAACATATCTTTGAAGCAACTGATAATCATCACATTATGGACAATCTCAAAAAGAACCGGGAATTCATCATACGGTACTTCAATGCCATATCCGGCAAGGAAAAAACGCGTTCAGTCAACGAACAGTTTATTAAAGATGAAAAACTCATTGAACATATTGCTTTTTTTGAAGGGGCTTTCCCGAAGTATGAACTTTTCATTGAAGAGATGATTACCGAGGCCAACAAAGTTGTTGTTCGCGGA
>CALBPG010000221.1 GCA_937899065.1 uncultured Allomuricauda sp. | reverse complement strand
ATGAACGAAGCATTAATTGATTTTCCGGTTAAGTCTTGAACTATGGCATTCTTGGGAATGCTGACTTTGGAACCACAAGCCACATTCTTGCCATTTTGAATCAGCAAGGTTCCATTGGAAATGACCTGAGAAGGGGATTGGTGAATTTTGGCATTGGTGAATGCCACATAGTTTTCGTTTTTGGATTTAACACCATCATTTTTCGGAAAGTAATCCTGAGCATGCATGGTGAAACACCCCAAACAAACGAAAAGGGAAAGTAGTTTCATTTTCATGAGCGTAATGCGTTCTAATTAGTAAACTTTAAAGGTAGCGGAACAAATACGACCTTACAAGTCTATTTTAGAAGTCATAACGTTCATGATAATTCACCAAAAGTCCAACTACAGAGTTATAGCTCTGAATGCCCTCCTCTTGTTTATTTACCTTTAGAAAGGCATTGAAAATAGATTTAAAAACAGGTTCCAACGGATTTTCATAACCATCCCAAAAATCCCGAAGTTCTTGATAGTTGGCCCTTACCCCAAAATTGACCTTTTTGAACATTGTTTCAAACAACGCTTTGTCCTTTCGATTCAAATCTGAAAGACAATAGGCCAAGGCATGATTGTAGGCCGCATATTTGAAATAGGGGTCTGGGTTTTCCGCACTCACCAAAAAACCAATAAGATTAGTGGCATCTTCAGCGGAATAGCCCACTTGATGCCCAACCTCATGACCGCTTATAGTGGGCAAGCGAAACAAGGGTATTTTTCCATTGACTTGCGCCTCGTTTGAGAATGGATTGAGATATCCTCCATAACCCATATATGTTAACGGCAAACTGATTAAAGACGTTTTTAAGCTTGGATAAGGGTAGGCGAAGTCAGGATACTTTTTTTGAAAAACTTCATATCCCGCAATGGTTTTCTCGTAGATTTCTGTTTTATCATACGGAATCTCAACCCTTTTAGTAGTGTCTTGGGTGATTTTGAATTGATATGCATTGGATTGTTGGATAAGGTGATGGGTAAGCTGTACCAACTGTTCTTTGGTGTATTCCCGGCCAATACCAAACCGCCAATCAATCGATAGTCGATGGTAATTTAATCCCCAATTAATATGGAAAATGAAGTAAACGATGGAAATAATCATAACCATGTTCCCCAGAAAGTTCAAGGGTTTTTTGCGAATTTCCTTGAAGCGCAAAACGAGATAACGAAGGGCTAAAAAGATAAGGGTTAGATAAACAACATCCCCTACGGAGAAAGGAATCCATCCCAACAGAATACGCAGTGCTTTGGAAACCCATTGATACAGGCCATTGCTGTAATAGCGTTCTACCCAGTCAGGATTTCGCGAAGCCCACAGCACCAAAAGCCACTGTATGGGCAGCGCAATAATCCAAATGGTTTTCCAAGTTAATTTCTTCTTCACAGCTGGAATCGTTAACAAATGGAACAAAAAAAGCCGCTTTATTGAAGCGGCTCTTTTTTGTTATTCTTGTTCTCCCAAGATTTCCAAATCAAAAACCAAATCAGTGTTTGGCGGAATTGGACCGCTACCTTGAGGTCCGTATGCTAAATGCGACGGGATGAACAAACGAACTTTATCTCCAACATTCATGCTTTGCAAACCTTCTCGAAAACCTGGAATCAATCGGGCTTCAGGACCATACTGCATAGGAACCGCTTCATAGCCTCTCATCTCTTTTCTGCGCTTGTCAAATTTTTGAAAATCGTTGGCGATGTTTTCGTCATTGCTATCGAAAAGCTCACCATCCATAAACCATCCTGCATAGTTAACCAATACATTTTTACCTATAGTCGGTTGCTCTCCTGAGCATTCTTTAAGTTTTAAAATTCT
>CALBPG010000220.1 GCA_937899065.1 uncultured Allomuricauda sp. | reverse complement strand
CTTCACACATTCTCCTGCATGCGTGCAGATTTCTGGTTTCCAAACAATGGTGAAATCTCCTTTTGGATATTCCTTGGTTTTTGTGGCCATATCGTTTTCTTAAGATTTTAAAACGTCTTTTATGTCATCCAACTTTTTGAACATGGCATTGGCAAAAGGGCAAAGTGGAAGAATTTTAATATCCTTTTCCCGAGCCATCTCAACAATTTTGTACAGCATTTGTTTTCCTACTCCTCTTCCTTTGAAGGAATCGTCTACTTCGGTGTGATCTACAATGATGAAGTTGCTTCCAGGAATGGAATAGGTCATCATACCTGCTTTTTCCCCATCTTCTTGGGCCAAAGCAAACCCTTTGCTTTCTCGTTCTTTGATTGTGATTTCCATAGGTTTAATCTTGTTTTTGGAAGCCGGCATATCACAAGATAGCTTCGATGCGCCGGCTTATAGCTGTTTTTACCAGGGTAATATCTCTAAAAGATAACTATTTATTGCATGGGTACTTCCATCAGTAAAAGCTCGGTATTGCTATTCGCTTTGATATCCAAATGTGCCAAATCCCATAACCCAAATCCATCTCGCTTCTCTAATGCTTGTCCGTTGATAGTAACTTCGCCTTCTAATACAAAAGCATAAACACCATTGTTTTCGGCATCGTTAAGTGGGTAAGTGAGGGATTTACCTGCTTCCAACGAGGTCATGTTGAACCAAGCGTTTTGATGAATCCAAACCCCAGCATCTTCTGGATTAGGGGATAAAACCTGTTGCATTTTGTTTTTACGGTCATCTAAATCCAAGGTAATTTGGTCGTACCTGGGCGTAACACCTTTTTCGTTCGGGAATACCCAAATTTGAAGGAACTTCACAGGCTTATCCTTATTGGCATTGTATTCACTATGCATGATGCCTGTTCCTGCACTCATCACTTGAATATCTCCTTGTTTGATAATGGCCGAAGTGCCCATACTGTCTTTGTGCTCCAAATCCCCTTCCAAGGGAATAGAGATAATCTCCATATCGCGATGGGGATGTGTGCCAAAACCTCTTGCCTCCGAGACGATATCGTCATTCAATACGCGCAATAACCCAAAATTCATACGTTCCGGATTATAATAGTTCGCAAAGCTGAAGGTATGTCTTGATTGAAGCCATCCATGATTGGCATTGCCTCTGGTATCCGCTTTATGCAAAACGGTTTTCATCGTTTTTGAGGTCTTTTGTGTGGGAGTTTCCAAACTTTCTTTCATCATTTTATGTTTTTGAATTCGGGCAAAAACAGCATATCCTATCAAACTTGTGCTAGCAGCTAATAGGGTTTTGTGTATAAAGTTTTTGCGGTTCATTTTACTTTGTTTGCTTACTATTAAGCTAGTTTTATGCCAAGTATTTAAGTAATTGAAAAACAAATATTTGCGTGTAAAATTGAATATTAAAAAATTCTTATAATTGAGAAAATTCTGTTATTTGAGAAGTTTTATGTGTAATTTAACACCATTAAAAGCACACGGATGAAGTCACCTTTTTCTGATTTGGGTATTGATGCATGGTTGTTAGCGAACCTTCCCTATAAATTGATGTGGATGGACCGGGAGGGACATATCGTTTACGGCAACAAGTTATTCTGCGACCGTTTGGGGTATGGTATTGCAGAAATAACAGGGTTAACTGTTTTTGATATCAACCCAACCGCCACGACGGAAAGCTGGGACAAGCATTGGAATGAGGTGGCCAAAAAAGGGCAAATCCACTTTACTACTGTGCACCAAACGAAGAAAGGAAAATTCTATGACGTGGAGGTTTTTGCACAGTTTTTCTCAAATAATGGAAAAAATATCATCTGTGCTGTGGTCAATGAGATTTCTGAATCTAGTTTTTATAAAAATTTGTTACACCATTCTGAACGCATCACTAATGTTGGCGGATGGAAATTGAACCTACAAGACGGTTCATTGCTCGTGTCCGAGCATGCGTTATGCATTTTTGATTCGGAAAATAAAGACGATTTGCTACCGGGAAATATCATCCATCGTTTTGAAAAGGCAGAAACACTAAAAAACCTTTTGCGTAACGCCATGCGAGAAGGAGAACCGTTTGATGAGGTACTCGCCCTACAAAACGGAAAGCATGTACGCTGCTTGGTGGAACCCTTTTTGCGGAAAGGTAAGGTCTATCAATTGATTGGTACGTATCAGGATGTAAGTGAGGAATATCAAAACCGTTTGGATTTACAGGAGAAAGAGTTACGGCTAAAGGCAGCATTGGATGAGTTATCAGCGTTAAAGAATGAGTTGGAGACGGACAATCAATATTTACGAGAGGAAATCAACAGCAAAATCAACTTCGAGAATATCGTTTGCCAAAGTGAAGCCTATCGTGCCGTGTTGGAATTGGTCACCCAAGTGGCGGTTACGGATGCCACGGTGCTCATTACTGGAGAATCCGGTACAGGAAAGGGGCTCTGGGCCAGCGCGGGACATTTGAACAGGACC
>CALBPG010000219.1 GCA_937899065.1 uncultured Allomuricauda sp. | reverse complement strand
AAGCGAACAGAGCGAAGGAAGTAGTTGAGTTAGAAGAAGGAATAGCAAATGAAAGAACGCTGCGAGCAGAATTATTGAATAATCTTGAATCTCATATAACAAATATTAACGATGGACTTAATACTGAGCAACTCAAAAAGTCACTCGAATCAATATCTGAAAATGACATAATCGTTGGCAAAACGGAATATAAGACAGTTACGACACTGATGGATTCTTATGTAGTTTCAATAGGGAAGAAATCAAGTCAAGTGGCAACAGATAGTTACACTTTTAAAACACAATTGAAAGATGAAATTTCCAAATGGAAAGCAAAAGAAGTTGATGTTATAAGAAGGATAGAATCTAAAAGAACTGCCCTCGAAGCACAAGGAGTCAAATTGGATATTTCTTTTATTCGAAAGGTTACTAAGGACGTTAGTGATTATGAGGCAAAACTTAAAGATTTATTGTCCAAAGAAAAGGAATTCAAAGAATTAACTAAGGCCAGAAATCAATTATTGGCAGACCGCAAAGCTAATCTTGACAATTTATATAACGAAAGATATAAATTCATTCATACGGTTAATGCAAATCTAAAAGGATCTGTGGTGGAGTATGAAGTGGATTTGAGAATTGAAAAACACAATTTATCAGCATCCCTTACGAATCTAATTAAGAGCACTATGGGTTATCGAACTACTCAAGTTCCCAAAGCTGAATTTTTAGTTGAAAAAGTATCTTATTTTGATTTGCTAAAAGCCATTTACAAATCAGATGTTACCGTGCTTACTTCCTTACAAAACTCAAGCGGAGTGCAGGCTTTCTCTGAAGATGAAGCTACTAATTTATTAAGTAGACTTAAAAACATAGCAACTTTGGGTGAGGTTGAACGAACAATTGTAAAGGATAAACCATTCATAGTTATCAAAAAGGTAATTAAGAATGATGATGGAACCACCTCTGTTGTAGAAAGGGATTTTTCTAAACTATCTATGGGGCAACAACAGTCAATTCTATTGACATTACTGTTATTTTCAAAAAGAAATTGCCCTTTAATTATTGATCAACCTGAAGATAATTTAGATAGTGAGTTTATATATAAAACATTAGTTAAAAACTTAAAAAGAATAAAGGAACATAGACAAGTAATTATAGTCACGCATAACGCAAACATCGCTGTTTTAGGAGACTCTGAATTGGTTCTTCCTCTTAAAAGTACAAACGAAAAGACTTACGTAATTGATAGAGGTTCAATTGATAACAGGAAGACAAATAAAATTGCTTGTAATATCCTCGAGGGAGGAGAAATTGCCTTTAGGAAACGTAAGGAGATATACAATATATAAAATCACTATAGGCCACATGGTATATTTTCACCTTGTTATCACTAGCAAGGTTTACACTTTTGAGATTTATAAAAAATGAAGATTAGAATTTTAAATTTAAAAAAGTTCAAAAAAACGATTCTAATGAAAGCCAAAGAATGAAAGCAGCTACTAAATATTTACTTGTCTTTGCCGGATTTGTTTCGATTCTTTACAGTTGTGCAATGTCTATGTCCCCGGTCAAAGTGAATAATACCCTGCCCAACCTAACCGAGTCTAATTTTATCCCTCAAACAGTGGCAGTAAAGCTTATAGAAACAAATAAGTGCACTTATCTCGTTGAGGGACGAAATTATACCGCTCCTATTGGTTTAACGGTTAAAGGAGATTTGAAAAATGGAGCACTTGGAATAGATGAATGGGTTCAACTGGACGGAGGTAATTCTTATGTATTGAGAAATTTCAAATGGATAACCGTAGACGGTGATGGGTCCACGCAACTTCATCTAGAATTTGATACGATGCTTTGCGAATAAGTTAAATTAGATCATTATGCCCACGGCAATATATTTTATAGTAATCGGCCTAATTCTAGACTTATTTGGAGTGGTTCTCTTATTTAAATTTGGAATTTTACCAAAAAATCTTTGGAATCACATATTGATGGACTCAGGTATGAGAGAAGAGGATGAAAGAAGACACAAAATCGGATCCAATATTGGGTTAACGTGTCTGATTCTAGGGTTCGCCCTCCAGATAATCGGCACCTTAATTCAGTATAATGTTTAAAAATCAAAATAAGGTAGATAATGTCCATTTCGATTGTCCCTTTTGATTTGAATCATCTAGTATTGAGATATGACAAAAAATACTAGAGATGAATAAACTTAGTAACAGGACAAAGGAATTCTGCAAAACCCTTAAAAAAGAAGCAGAAAAGCCTAGGGTTGAAATAGATATAAAAACAATGAGGGGTTAATTTACAATCAAAATACCGAGGATGATGACCTTATTAAAATTGTAAGAATATTTTTTGATGAATATAACTGGTCTGGAAAAAGACCTAAAACAAAGAATGATTTCGAAAATACTGCCTTTTTGATAAACGATACTATTAAGGCTACAAAAGAACAATTAAAGTCTAAATGTACAATGGACAACCACACCAGATTAAATACTAGTATTGAAATTCTTAGAGTCTTATTAGGTACTACGCTAGACACCAGTACTAAACTGATGATTGAACAATCATTAAGAATTCAAGAAGACGTTTTAAAACAATTAAAGTCTAAATAAACCATGAATTATGAATAAATTATTGATTGTTATTGCGTTGGCTTTAAATACAATAACTTATGGACAACGAGGTGATGTTCCGTTAACAGATTTAAATAGAATTAGATTAGAAAGAATCATAAAGGCTAAAGAGAAGACTCAAAATAAATATAATAATGCAGTTAATTTTTCTATATCTAGTTTCATTACGCTTGTTCCTTATGATGATGGTTCATCTAGTTTAACGGTGACTTACAAAGATGGGTCTACCCAAAATTATTTTGAAGCACCGGATGGGGCTATTTCAAATGGTACAGCTGGAACGGATTCTCATTCTGATTTTGTAAGTGAAGCAAAGCAGGCAAAAGAAGTAAATGGGGTTAAATCAATTGATACTGATATAATTGAATTAGACCTAAACAATTAAGGGATAGATTAATGAAGTATAATAAAGTCATGAGAAAAACAATCATGTCCCTAATGTTATTTCTAACAATATCAGTAACTGCACAGGAAAAAATATTTGAATTTACTACCACTCATTATACTGTCGCTGGATATAATTTGAAATCTAAGGTCCTTTTTGAACTTTATAAGGATTCTTTGACGATGACTTTTCTTGATAAAAAGGTTGTTAAATCATTACTTAAAAAGGGAATAAGTCCCAAGACAACATATGTATATCAGTTTAATATGGAGCAAAATGATGGAGGTGTTGAATATATCTTTAGAAATGAAACTGAAGATTACCTTATAAGGACAGAATCAAAGGCGACAAAGCCGAAACCATCAATTCGAATTAGGACTAAGGATACTTTTAGTGGGGAAATTACGGATGCCATTTATTTTTCAATTTAAATAGTATAAATAAACGATTATAATTAATGGAAATTGCAGAGGAGTACAATAAGTTGATACAATACTTAGGAGAATCCAATATCAAAATTGAGTATATCCTTAACCCTGACATAGATATACTTGACCCAAGACAATTTTCGCAAGTTAAATTGACTTACTTACCTCTGAATCTGGAAATAATTGAGGATAAACAACTGACCCAAATTGAGAACGCGGTTGACGCATTAAGAAGGTTAAAGCTAATTGTAAAGAAAGAATAGATTGCAAATAAACGATGAAAAAGTCTGATGTTAAATATATCCCTGATTGGAGACAAAGTCCAATGGCTTATTGGGTTCACATTGAGACTGATTCAAAACCTTGGTATTTATCAAAAGAGTTTAATCCTCCAGCACCAAAGAAATTTGGCAGCCTAGGCTATCCGCAATTGACGATAGAATTTAACGGTTATGTATTTGTCTTCACCAGTGAAGCGCAACTAGAGCACTTTATAAAGATAATGGGGACTAAACTATTACCAAGTTCATTGGAACTCTCGAGTAAGCGTAGTGGAGATATGGGGCCAAACAGCCATTGGTTAAGCAGGTTACCTAGCAAAATAAAACCGTGGAAGTATCGCCAAAAACTTGTTGAGTATTGTAAAAAAATTGAGTTCCCTAGATAAAGTTCAAATAAACCATAGCAGCAAATGAACGAATGGATTTTTATTTTAACATTTCTGACAGCGACGTGCATAGTTTCTTTTCATAAGATGCGTATGTCTGACAAAAAACTCAAAGAAAGGTCAAAGCAAAGAGGTTTTATTTCGAAGAATAAATTCGTCAATCAATTAGAAAAAAAAGGTTTTGAAAGAAAATGGATTAGTAGACTTTATGATATAATTTCTGATTATATCCCAAAAGAATTTACGATGAGCGTAGATGATGAATTGGTTGAAGATTACAAAATTGATGATGAAGATTTGGTTGAAATTGCAAAAGATTTGTTTAACAAACGTAATGGTTTTGAGGCAAAAGAACTTCATATTGGAAAAGCCGAACAGCAGGGTGCAACAATTCGTACTTTTGGAGGTATTCTTTCCTTTATAACCCTAGAAAAGTACCAATAATCGCATTATTGAAACTTAAAAAAAGGATTCGTATAGTTTCATGTAAAAACTAGGATTATGATTAAAAAATCGATAATTATAATTTTTGTAACCTTGATAAGTGCTGAAGTATGTACTTCACAACAATTGCAAAAACTAAATCAAAAAGACTTAAAGCATTTCTCCATTGCAAGTGAGTTACCATTCAAAAATAACTGTTCTGGAATATCTGATGATAAAAAAAGAACTAGATGTTTAGAAAGTGAATTAAGGAATCAAGTTTTAGAGATTATTGGAAAGGAAACCAATTATGATGGTGAAATGCACCTATATTTCACAGTCGACAAAAAAGGTAATCCGATTAACATAGGAACCAAAGGCTTTCCATCTGACCCTAAACTAGAAAAAAAATTGAAGGAAGCAGTTTTTAAACTGGACTTAAGAAAAGGAAAGTTTAAAGGTAGAAAAGCCAACATTAGATGCTATACAAGGGTTTTTCCGATTGAAATATAATTACCAGTTAAGTTTAGCTAAACGATGTCAAAGAGCCTAATTAGCGCCCTTCGAATTTAACCCTGTTCAAAAAAGGTAAAAGACACAACGCTTAGCAGTTAATTGAAAACAATGAAATATGTCTAAACCATGAAATCAAACTTGAAGCTGACAATAATTTTTCTTGGACTAATAATATATTCGTCAGTTTCATGTAATTCAACAAACAGGAAAGATGATTCGTCGATAACAGAATTTACTGATGAAGAAGGAAATGTTTTCGTCAAATTATACAAAAAGGAAAATGGTGCTTTCTACTATTGGGAGACTTGGAATACGACTCAAAATAATGCCGTAATTCACTGGGGGAAATTAGGAGACATAGGAAAAGATGTCGAGATAACAAGACCTACTTTAGCCGAATTTAAGAATGAAATCAACAGCCAAATAAATCAAAAATTAGAAGAAGGATACAACCAAATTCCCATTGAAAAACAATATACCGTTGCAATTACCTTTCAACTTGACAACTGGGGAAACACAAAAGACCTGGCCCGAAGAGAAGTCATTAGGGGCATAATTACTGAGAGCTTAGGTTGGACTGGAAATGGTAGATGTGACGATGGAGAAATTGGAAGTGGCGAAATGACTCTTTTTGCAGATGTTGTAGACCCGTACATTGCCATCGAATCAATAACCAAAGAATTTAAATTAAAAGGGGTTCCAGAGAAACCAAGTTTTACGATAATTTATGAAGGAGAAATAATAGATTAAAATTAAACAGCTGACAACAAGGCTATTTCTAACGTTTAAATAAAAGATTTTTGAATATTAACAATCTAACCTGCCAATGACCAAAAGAGACTTTTTCAGAATTATCATTAGGCTTTTTGCCCTTTACTTATTGTTACTCACAGTATTCAATTTTATTCCCACCAACGTAAGTTATTTGACCTATGAGTTGGCCATTTGGCCAATTCTAATAATACTTGGCTCAGCTATGTTGATGATTCTTTTGTTCGTATTTCTACTCAAAAAGTCTGATACCGTCATCGATGTGCTTAAACTGGATAGAGGGTTTGATGATGACAGAATAGAGTTTGGCAATTTGGGGAGTCTTGAAATTGTCAAAATTGCATTGATCTTTATTGGAGGGTTTATGATTTTGGACCATTTGCCCGAGTTCCTTCATTATTGCTATCTCGGTTTTAAAAAGGAAATTTCCGCTACTGGATTAAGTCCTTTTGAGGCTCCAGGTCTTTCCGAGTTTTGGGATTACTTTAGGTGGTTCATCTCTGGGGTCAATTTATTGGCGGGGTATCTTATTCTTTCCAATTTAGGAAGGTTAGCAAGGTTTTTGGTAAATCTGAAGGCAAAACAAGAATGAAGTTTAAGTAAACGATTTTGGAAAAACCTGAAATCATGTCCTGTTCATTTTAATTGAGAATCTACACGGGTTATTCCTTTGATTTTTAATAATAGGTCTTGTACATAGACCATTGAACTATCATAAATTAAAATGAATAGTATTCTTTTATTATTTACATATAATCATTTTAAGACTTATTGCTCCTCTCGGAGTGCTTCTATAGGTTCTCCTCTTACTACCCTCATGGTCACTAGGCTAACCGCAGCGCTACTTATAATTAGTGTTAATAGAACAGCAATAAGAAATACCGACAAATTGATATTGATTCGGTACGCAAATGTGGACAACCATTCTGATACGCCGTAATAGGTAATCGGTGCGGCAATCACAAACGCAATTAGTAAAAGACCAATGTATTCTTTATTGAACAGTTTTATAATACCCAGGGTCGAGGAACCTAAAATCTTGCGCATCCCTATCTCCTTACGCTTTAACATGGTCAAATAGGAAGTCAAGGCAATAAGACCGATTATCGCTACCAAGAAAGCCACAAGGCTGAAATACACACAAAGGTTTCCTATTTTCTGTTCTTGATTATACAAGTCATTGACATCTTGGGTTAGGAATGAGTGAATAAAGGCATCATTGGGCTTTATTTTTGTGTAAACACGTTCCACAATTTGCAATACATCATCTGAGATACTTGAATCAAAACGGATAGCCGCCAGATAGGCATATTGGGGTTCCCGGTAAAGCCTGACGAACATGGGTGTAACTTTTTCTTTAAGGGAGAAAACATTGATATCATCCATAAGTCCCCCAATTTGAAAGGGAAAGCCTACTTGACCAGTTTCTTCATCGGTATATTCAGGTTCTTCAACAATGGTCTTTCCAATCAGTTCCGGTATAGGTATATTGAAAGTACTTGAGAGCTTGTTGGCAGCGGTTTCATTTATCAACACCAAGCTTTTTGGAGCTTGTAGCGGGTTATCCAAGTACTCTTGTATATTGGTTTGGATACCATGTAGTTTTAAAGATGCATAGTCCAAATAGAGGTTGTATGCATCATCAAAATCCTTATCAGTCCCTTGTAATCTATAGGTAGTTTGGTTGTATGGCATAGTACCCATATTACTTCCTGAGCCAACACCGGTAATACCTGAAATGGAACTTAGTTCATTCTTGAAGGTCTTAAACGTATCCCAGTCGCTATTCATGTCCACATAAAGAATATGCTCTTTTTGATAACCAAGATCCTTATCGTTTATATAACGTAACTGATCATTGACGAAAAGGGTCAAGCTACATAATCCGATAAGCAACCCAAATTGAAAAGTGATAATGGCTTTCCTTGTGGTAAAACCACTATTTCCATCTTCTGCAATATCACCCTTGAACAATTTCGTGATTCTATTCCCACTCAAGAATAATGCAGGATAAAGTCCTGCCAACAAACCAACTAGCACCAATAAACCGAACAAGAGAATCCAGAAACTTAGGTCGGTCAAGAAATTTTCGGCTAGTGCCACGCCCATAAAATCATTAAGCTGAGGTATCACCATAGCCAGCAGCACAATCACTAAGGGTGCACATAGAAGACATATGAGCAGGGCTTCCAATACAAATTGCTTGGAAATGCCCATTCTACCCGCTCCAAATAGTTTTCTCATCCCGATTTCGCGCATCCGATTTGCGTTCATTGCAATCGATAGGTTGGTGTAATTACTTGTTGTAAGAAACAGGATGATACAGGAAATTATTCCAAAAATGTATAGATAACGTTTGTCGCCAGGTTGTTTCATTTCATACAACTTGTTCGAGTTTAGATGAATCTCATTTAGTCCATCCAGGATGTATCCCCCAAAAAGTTCGCTACGAGCAAGTCTTGGATTAATCTTGCCTATATTATCGTTGAGATTGGTATTTACCGTTGACCCATCAATGTTTTCTTCAACTTTAATATAGGTTCGCGCACCCCAATAATCAATCTTATTCTGATGGATTGCCATACTGAAATCAAGATGCGAATTGGACGGTACGTCCTTCAAGACACCGGCAATAGTGTATGTAATGGTATCCTGTTTAATTACATTGCCCGCAATCTCATTCCAGTTCCAATCATCTCCATAAAAACGAGCAGCTTCGCTTTCAGTAAGAAGAACAGTATTTGGATTTTGAATGAATTGTTTTTTTGACCCTCCGATAATCGGCCAACTAAAAATATCCAAAAAAGCCCTCGGGGTATTGGTTTGAAGGATATTGGAAGTGGGTAACTTCTCTTCCTTCCGGAATACCACCCTAGGTTGGTCAAAAATGAAAAAGTGACAAGCATCCGTCACACCTTGGGTATTTTTAATCGAGTTGATATGTATCAATTGCTTTTTGTCAGAAGCGCCATTATAATCTTCAAAAGCAATCATGCTATATTCTTGAGATCTTAGACTTTGTCCTATCCTGTAAATACGATTGGATTCTGGTACAAATCCATCGAAACTTGTCTCATAGTCAATGTAGAGAATCGCCAACATGGCACATACAACGCCAATGGTAAGGCTGACCAAATTGATACTGTTATAAAATCCCTTTCGACTTAGGTTACGCCAACCTGTTTTCAAATAATTGGGCAGCATGAACCGCAAATCGCTTACCAGGCCATTGCCAGTGCCCTTTACCCGGGAAATCTCATCTGCGAGTAGGCTAGGGTCTTTTAGGGTTCTTTTCTTTGCTTTATTAAATGCTTCTTCCGGCGGATAACCCTCCATTAACAGCACTTCATATCTATCCCGCAGACCAGAAGCTAATTCCTCGGCAAACTCTGGGTCTATTGCCTGATATTTGAGCAGTGAGTTTTGCCATTGTTCGATGGCCAAATCAATATTGAAAGAATCTGATTTCATTTTTAACCCATTTGAATTTCTATTAGCGAATTTGAACCACTATTGTCCCAAAGCAGTTGAAAGGTAGAATTGACCTTTATCCACTGCGTTTTTTCCTCTTCTAATTTAGCTTTACCGAGCTCCGTTATTTTGTAATACTTTCGTTTATGACCCGAATCCATTCGAACCCATCTCGATGAAATAAGACCTTCCTTTTCCATTCGTTTTAAAACGGGATATAGCATAGCATCCGTCCACTGTAATTCTCCCCCTGACATGCGTTCCACTTGTTGTATAATGTTATAGCCATAATTCTCTCCATGAGAAAGAATACTGAGTACCATAGGTTTGGTAGATGCGGCCACTAGAGCTTTTGTTGCCATTTTATACTGCCTTTTTATGTTGGTTTTGGTCCATTAATACATTCCCATCATAGAGTTGTATCGTTCTTTCCGCATAAGAGGCGTCTTCAAGAGAATGTGTGACCATAACTATACTAGACCCTGTATTATGCAATTCTTTCAAAATATTCATAACCGCTAAAGAATTTTTTGAATCGAGATTCCCAGTGGGCTCATCCGCCAAAATCAGCTTTGGTCGAACCACAGTTGCACGGGCAATGGCAACGCGCTGCTGCTGACCGCCAGATAACTGTTGCGGATAATGATCTTTTCTGTGCATCATTTCCAGAGATTCAAGTGCCTTCTCGATACGTTTTTTCCGTTCTTTTTTGGATATTTTCAAGTATAACAAGGGTAATTCTACATTCTCAAATGTGGTCAGTCCATCGATAAGGTTAAAGCTTTGGAAAATAAATCCCATAGTCCCCTTACGGATAGCTGTCCGCTCTTTCTGGGAAAGTCCACTTATTTCATTGTTTTCGAATAGAAAAGACCCCTTGTCCATTTTATCAATCATTCCAATAACATTCAGCAAAGTTGATTTCCCACTACCGGAGGGACCCATTATAGAAACAAATTCTCCTCGATTGATTGTAAGGTCAATACCACTGAGCGCAGCTGTTTCCAAACTGTTCGTGTAATGGTATTTGTAGACGGAATCCATTTTAATCAAAATATCCTGATCCATATTTATGACGGTTTAATTTTATCAAATCCTCAAAATATAGCATAGGTTGAAACATTGATTTGTGTTCCAATTGCTAAGCTGTACAGCACATCTGTAATCTTATCCTTGCCAGAAAATGATTTCTTCATTCGTGTTTCACAAGTTTTACTGATTCATGAAGTGAAGGTTGAAAACTTGTTCGATGGATTTAATACATCTGAGAAAGCGTCGCCCAAGGATATTGATTTCAGCGTGCCAAATTTATTTTTCATTTACCTAATAGTGTTAGGTAAATATACATAATAGTATTAGGTAAACAAACTCAGAAAAAGAAAAGTTTAAGCAATACCAATTATTCTTTTACAAAACATTGGATATTTCGTACCTAGGAAAAACTGCAGAAGTTCAAAAAGAGGATATCAAAGAATACTAGTAGCTATAACAACTGATAAATCTAACTTCTAGGGTAGTGATTGCATGAAGTCAAAAACTACAACCTTGCTGGGAACCTCAAAAAATATAGGGTTGCATAGGTTCTTTTATAGTGTATTGATTTTTTCGATGTGTTAAATCCAAATTCTGAGAATTCCCATCATTAAAGAATGGAAATTCTATGGTCACCTGTGAAATGGCCCAACGACTACTGGGGAACGGCAGTACCTTGGATTAAAGCCCATAGTCTCCTTTACTGTAGGCGACCAGCAACGAAGCACTGGGCTTTTTGCAATTATTGGGAAAGTCAGAAAAAATGATGCAATCCGGTAAGCCTTCCTTGAGCTTAACGGTAACCTTACCAGTATCGTTACCCAAGAAAGTATTGGAAAATTTATAGTCTGCCCGATACGCCACAATTGTCTTGCCGTCTTGACCTACAAAGGACTTCAAGTTGGAGATGGTATTGGGAATATATTTGTTTAACACCCAGGTCTTGGACTGTCGCCGTACTATGTCATTTATGAGTTTTATAACATCTTGTTTTCCAGATGGAGCCCCCGCGATGCGCATTTTTTCATAGACACTAATCCCTTTTAGACGTTGAAGCGGTTTACCAGTGGCATAGTTGAGTAAATTAGTTTCAAATTGGGCTATGGCCTTACCTGTACAATCGTGATTTTTAAAAAGTAAGCCCATGTCGATTTTGAGACGCTTTAACCTGTGCATCATATCTACTGCGTTTCCGTTTGCATTTGGGTCGCGATAGATGTCCTCCAGAAGGGCCAGCATGCTTTTTTCAAAAGGTTGTTCGAGTATCTGTTTGGCCTTGAACATTTCGGGTTTCGCAAAAATACCTGAGCCCCGATACACCCAACTTGTACAGTTTCTATATAGTTCTAGCCCGGAGAGCACTTCCTAAGTAACTGTATATTCATCGCATACCAATTCCATCAATTCTACTTTATCTTTAGTCAAGGCATCATAACAATTTCTACTAAAAGCGCTTATATATCCATTGAAAATCTTCAAAAACTCTGCACTTTCC
>CALBPG010000218.1 GCA_937899065.1 uncultured Allomuricauda sp. | reverse complement strand
AAAAAACAAAGGCTCATCGGGAGTTTTTCACTTGCATGAGCTACTGCCTCAATGCGGGCCAGCAACTTGGTTTTTACCCAATACGCACGCGTGCTTACCTCGAGGGATTCCATACATTCCAGTTCCTCCAACAGTGCAATTTCTTTTTGGTCGCCCAGTTCCAAAACTTGGTCCAACAATATCAACTTTGAATCGTCATCTGATGCGTAGCGAAACAGCTGAAAGAAAATACTGTGGTAATATGCTGGTAAAAACCCGTCGTTCATCTTTTATTTTACTTCATACCGCGCAATTGCATTTGCTGCATGAGTTCTTCTTCTACTTTGGGATATTCCTGTAAAAATTCTTGATATAAAAAGTTCAAATACTTTATGTCGTTATCCGTTTTGCAAACCTTTGACATTTGTTCTGTAATTTCCAAAAGCGTATGACTGTGCATCATCCGAAGGGATTGCCCAATTTTTTGGCAGGCAAAATCAATACCCGAAACATTTTCGTTTTTCAAGTAAACCGTGGTTTTCCCTACAAACTCTAAAATGTTTTGCTTGAAGAGACGCACCAGTTCCTCCAAAAGGTCGAATTGCTCCATGCATTCATCCCATAGGGGAACCAAATTGATACGTGTTTTGGGGGTACTCCTAAAATGACGTTCAAAAGTCTTGCCTTTGGATGGTAAGTCTATTTCTCGAGACTCAAAATCCAGATTTTTGATTTTTCGCAGTAAATCGGTTTGATTTTCGCTTAGCGATGTATTTTCTAGTTGTAATATGAGTTTATGTAAGGCTACAACCACCTCATATCCTACTGCAAATACTTTAGTCTGTTTTTGTTTGGTTTCTGATTGTTGCAGCACAATTCCGGCACTCGCGCACAAATCATTTAATTGTGTCACGGGAGGTACGCCGAACACTTTATCTTCCAATCCAACTTTAAAGGTGTTGAAACTTTTTTTCAATTCTCCTGCCTCAACGGCATTGAGTTCTTCGTATGAAAAATGGTCTAAGCCCATTTCCAATTTTTCCAAATACCGTAATAACTCGCTTGTTCCCAAAATACTTCTATCAATGTGTTCCTTTAAAGGTTGGAATTCAATGGAATTGAAACAATAAAATGTTCCGAGCCTTTAAGTTCTTGTTGTAAAAGCGGGATTATTGTAGGTGAAATGGCACCAGGGATAAGCGTCCATAGGCTCGGGGTCGTCGTATCCTGGTTCTTATCCTATATATCAACCAGGAATTTTTATATAGTTATAGACTGTTTCAGTTGTCTTTGAGATTCGAAAAGACACCTAAACTCAAGACTTCTCCTGTTTCGCGAGCCGGTCTTTCACAAACTCAATTTTGGTTTTTCCATGGGGTGTCGGGTTGCCGTTCTCATCCAAGTTTACCATAATGATATTGTCCACTGTCACAATGCTCTCATGTGTCATTTTGTTCCGGACTTCGCAATTCAAGGTAATTGAAGTGTTACCAAACTTGACCACTTCTATTCCGATTTCAATGATATCACCTTTTTTGGCGTTGCTCATAAAATTGATTTCGGAAATATACTTGGTCACTATTTTTTTGCTCTCCAACTGGATGATGCTATACAAGGCCGCTTCTTCATCAATCCAAGCCAAGACCTTACCACCAAATAAGGTGCCGTTGGCATTCAAATCTTCGGGCTTTACCCATTTTCTCGTGTGAAAACGCATCTCGCTACTTTTCTAACAAAATTATGGAATTCGAAAATTGATGAATTTTCTTCTCCCTTTTTAACAGAATAAATAGCATTATCGTAAAGTCTGTTAAGGATAAAATAAACTTTTCTTAATTCGCTGGGGTAAAAAAAAGGATTCCGATAATTTACCGCTCGAATCAAACCAAAATAACATGAGTACCACTTCAGAGTTTTACTCAGACCCTACATTTACCATATTTAAAGTTCCTGATTGGCGCGCAAAACTCTATCGCTATTTGTCTGTAGACGTTTGGGGATTTTTACCCAGTCCGTGGCAGCGTAGAATTTCAGCTTGGTATAGTACATTTTATACCACTTCTTTTTCAAAAAAAATTATTCGACCTTACATCAAAATGAATTATTCCGATAATGACTATTTGGATAAATTCAAACCGCCTTTTGGGAAAGAAGATTTCGGAAGTTTTCAAGATTTTTTTATTCGAGAGTTCAGGCACCTTCCCGAAAATGAAAGCCATCATGTTTGGCCCTGCGAAGGTTTATTGTGTGATGAAAGTAAAGTAGCAGATTTGGAGTATGTAAAGGTTAAATCTGATGTACGCTCTGTAAACACGGTTTTTGGAGTGGACCGAACTACAATTCCAAAAGAGTACACCTTCACCAATGTATTTCTGCATAACAAAAACTACCATCGAATTCATTCGCCCATCAATGGCACCATAACCAGAATACAGCATCTACCAGGTGACCTTATCATACTTCGTCCTTGGATATACAAAGAGAATCCTTCCCTCCCAGCCTTTCGTAATGAACGCTACAATGTGGACATTGAAGATGAAAAAGGCAGAACTTGGTATCTGTCGATTGTTGGTGGACCCGCAGTGGGCACCATAGAAATGGGAAAGAATATCCAAATCGGACAAAAAATCCAAAAAATGGAGGAACTGGCGCTGTTTTATCTCGGTTCAACTTGCTGTATGGCTGCTCCCCTTCCACCAAGATTTCACATGAAAAACAGTTTTGTGGAAGTAGGCGGAACGTACTAACCTTAAAACAAAGAAGGCGGATTGGGCTTGTTCAACGTTTGCGGCACCTTTAATTTTGCATCAAATTCATCGTTTAGACTTTTGATGAATTGCGCAGACAACAAAGGAGATTCCAACTCAAGGTTCTGGTGCACAAAATAGTGAAAATTGCTCAGGCCCATCGATTTCCATGGCGCGATGCGTGCTATCCAATCTTCCAATCGATTATAATCTGTTGGGTGGTTGGCCCCTACATAACGAATAAATGCTTCATTGTTGGTTAAACGCATATGCATTAAGTCGCGTCTTCCAGCCGTATCAACCAATACATTGGCAATATTGTTTTCTTGTAACAGATAGTACAGCTCTTGAGATACCTTTTCATCATTGAACCAATCCGTGTGGCGGAACTCCATGGCCAAGGGAAATTCTTTTGGCCAATACTCCACAAAACGCACTACCCTATCCCAATTTTTAGGACCGAAATTGTTGTGCATTTGCAAAAAGATGGTGCCCAGCTTTTCTTTTAGCAGGGAAGTAACCTCCAAATAGCGGTCAACTGTTTCATAGACCTTATCGTTCAAGCGTCGTAAATGGCTTACTTCATTGGTTATTTTCGGAAAGAACTTAAATCCCTCTGGGGTTTTGTCATACCATTTCTCGTACTGTTCTGCGGGAAAGATTCGATAGAAGGTCGCATTTAATTCGATACTATTGAATTGCGTAGAATAATAGGCCAATTCATCTTTTGTGCCACGCGGATAAAAATTCTTCAAATCTTGACGATTCCATTTGGCACAGCCTACAAAAAAATTTGTGGGTGAATCATTTTTCAACCGAGACAGTAAAACACCCGTGTCGGGATGGTCTTGTGGAATGGTAAAATCAATGTTTTCGGGATGGTTTACTTTTCCAAATTTCATACCTCAAAAGTGCTTCATTTTTCCTAAAAATAAAGGATTCCACTATATTTTTTTACTTGGGCTGTAACAATATCCTTACCTTGACTACTCATATCAGAACCCTTTAAATGAAACCCTATGATAAGATTGAAAATTGCCCTATTGTTTATCGCATGCGCTACTTTGAGTGTACAAGCACAAACCGCGGATGAAATCCTCGACAACTACTTCGAAAACATAGGAGGAAAAGAAAGCCTAAATAGCCTTAATGGAATGAAAATGAAAGGCGTTGGCAAACAGCAAAACTTTGAGTTCCCTATTGAAATCGTTCAAATGAAAGATGGGCGTCAGTACTTTAGTGCAGACATCCAAGGAAAACAACTAAAACAACAAGTGTTTGACGGCACGGTACTTTGGAGTACCAATTTTATGACTATGAAAGCCGAAAAAAGTGATGCCGAGCAAACGGCAAACTTCAAATTGAACACCAATGATTTTCCAGATTCCTTTATGGATTACAAGGAAAAAGGATACACCGTGGAGCTATTAGGAAAAGAAACCATGGATGGAGCCGAAACTTTTAAAATCAAATTGGTCAAAGAGCCGTTAATGGTCGACGGAAAAGAAGAAGACGATATCTCCTTCTACTATTTCGATACCGAAAATTTTGTCCCGATTGTAGTTGAATCCAAAATCACTACAGGACCCGCCAAAGGTAAATCTTCTAAATCTACCATGAGTGATTATCAGGAGGTCGATGGAATTTACTTCCCTTTCTCTACCTCACAATACATTGATGGAAACCTTGTATTTACCATGGAAATGGAGAACATGGAATTGAATCCTGAGGTAGATGATGCAGTATTTGCATTTCCAGAGCAAATGACCGAAGAAAAATAAAAGAAAAGCCCGCTTGGGCTTTTTTTAACCACTAATCACGACAATGAAAACATTATCCTATCTCTCATTGCTGTTTGCATTGGTACTAAGCGTTCCAGGGCAAGCACAGCAAACCTTGGAATCCGTTTCCGGGAAGGCCCTTTTTGGGGATATGAAAGCAAGACATATTGGACCTGCTCTTATGAGCGGGCGAATCAACGATATGGAAGTGCACCCAACCAACAGCCGCATCATTTATGCGGGCACAGCTGGCGGAGGTGTTTGGCGTTCTAATGACGCAGGCACCACGTTTAATCCAATTTTCGACGAACACTGTCAGTCCATTGGCGCCGTAGCGTTAGACCCCAATGACCCAGACAAAACCATTTACGTAGGTACCGGCGAAACCTGGACCCGGAATAGTGTGTCCGTGGGCTGTGGATTGTTCAAAAGTACCGACGGCGGTTCCAACTTTAATAAAATCGGTTTTGAAAATTCAGAACGCATCGCCAACATCATTGTGAATCCAAAAAATTCTAATGAAATCTATGTTGCGGTATTAGGAGCTCTTTGGGGCGACAGCGAAGAACGGGGCGTTTTTAAGTCAACCGATGGCGGAGCTACTTGGAGTAAACAACTTTATGTTGATGGTAAAACGGGTTGTGCCGATTTGGCAATGGACCCTTCTGACCCCAACACACTGTATGCGTCTATGTGGGAGTTTCGTAGAACCGGATGGTCTTTTGAATCCGGAGGAAAAAATAGTGCTTTGTATAAGTCTACGGATGCAGGCAAAACTTGGAATAAAATCCATAAAGGATTTCCTGAAGGGAACCTAGGTAGACTAGCCATAGCTGTTGCACCTTCAAACCCAAAAGTGCTTTATACAGTTATTGAAGCCGAAAAAGATGAACGAAAAGGAATCTATCGTAGTGATAATGCTGGAGAAAGCTGGGAACAGTTAAACAATGACTTCGGCATTACGGTAAGACCATTTTACTTTTCAAGACTTTCAGTAGACCCTAGGGATGAGAATGTGGTCGTGAAAGCTGGGTATAGTGGTTCCATTTCAAGAGACGGTGGAAAAACCTTCAAAAATCTGGGCAGAATGCATTCTGACATTCACGATATTGTATTTAGCATCAAAGATTCCGATATCATGTACGTCGGTACCGATGGTGGCGTGTATCGTACTTGGGATGGTGGAACGACTATGGAAATCGTTCAAAATCTTCCCATTTCACAATTCTATCATATCAGCTTGGATGATGCGAAGCCCTACAACGTTTACGGAGGGCTACAAGATAATGGCAGCTGGTATGGTCCCTCCTCTTCTACCGGTGGTGTAGAAGCCCGAGATTGGAATTCTGTAGGATATGGAGATGGATTTAGAGTATTGAAGCATCCTACCAAAAACATTATTTATTCTGAGATGCAGGGTGCCGAAAACGTATGGCGTTATGATGCCGACAATCGTTTGGTGAAAACCATTGAACCTCTTCCGAAAGATGATGAGGTCAAACTTCGTTTCAACTGGAATCCACCCATGGCCGTCAGTGAGCACCAACCGGACCGTTTTTATATGGCAAGCCAATTTTTGCATCGCTCAGAAGATATGGGAGATACTTGGGAAATCATTTCTCCAGATTTGACTACCAACGACCCTACCAAGCAAAATCAAGAAGACTCGGGCGGACTCTCTATGGATAACTCCGGAGCAGAAAACCATACTACCATATTCACTATCGCGGAATCCAGTTTGGATGAAAAAGTAATTTGGGTCGGTACGGATGATGGAAACGTCCAAGTCACTCAAGACGGTGGAAAAACATGGTCGAATACCACAGCAAATATTACCGGTCTGCCTAAGAATACATGGTGCTATCACATTGAAGCCAGTGTTTTTGATAAGGGAACTGCCTATGCGGTTTTTGATGGTCACACTCAAAATGACCAAAACCCTTACGCCTATAAAACCACGGATTTTGGAAAAACATGGACCAACATTATATCAGAAGGTGTAGAAGGTTTTGCTCGAAACATTCAAGAAGATTATGTAAATCCTGATTTATTGTTTTTAGGAACTGAATTTGGATTGTACATCACCATGGATGGTGGTAAAAATTGGAAGAAATTCACCAATAACATGCCTGCCGTTGCAGTCCACTTTATCGATTTGCAAAAAACCACAAACGACTTGGTCATGGGTACCCATGGTCGTGGTATCATCATCATTGATGATATTTCTCCTTTGCGCGAGATTAACGGGGAAGTCTTGAACTCCAACGTACATTTCTTTACTTCCAAGGCAACTCCCATTAACGAAAAAGGAGGTTTTTCGGGTAGTTTCGGAAATGAAACTGAGTTTGTTGGTTCGAGCAAAAGCACTGGTGTACAATTAAAATACTTCTTGAAAAAGCGTCATACTTTCGGCAAAATGTCCTTGGATATTAAAGATGAACAAGGAAATATAGTGGCGGACCTAGCACCAGGAAAAGCCAAGGGAATCAATATTGTGACGTGGAATGCCAACAAAAAGCTTCCTAAAACAGCAAAGGGAAAAACCTTTACGTTTGGAGGGTTTACAGCACCAAAAGTTCCCGCAGGAATGTATACAGCCATACTCAAGAAAGGCAAAGATACGTTTGAGCATACGTTTGAGTTGGTTTATGATGAGGCTAATAACCTCTCCATGGAAGACCGGAAAATCAAAAATGATATTACTTCACAGTTATATGATATGACCCAAGACTTAGCATATTTGATTTATGAAATGGATGAGATTATTCAAAGTGCGGAAAGCAATGGAAATACAAAGACCGCTGAAAAATTGAACTCCTTAAAAGAAACCTTGGTAATTACCACTGGGGATAACTACGTAGGTTCAGCAGAACCACAATTGCGCGAAAAAATGGCCAAGCTGTACAGCAAAGTTGCTACGAGTTATGATAAACCAACTGCTTCGGAAATGGAAAACCTTAAGGTGATTTCGTCCCGTTTTGAAACGGCAAAAGCAGATTTCGCCAAAATCAAAAACAAGTATTTAAAGAAACAACCGCTTGAACTGAAAACCTTTGATGAGTTTTTGGAAAGCAAATAATTAAAAAGCCACCTTCGGGTGGCTTTTTTGTTTATAACAACGTTGAAAACTAAACCTTTCGCAAAAGATTCAAGATTGTAATTAAAGTACTTTTAATAAAACATCACCCTAATGGATTCAAGGTCCACCAACCTCAAGGAAATTCGCCCTGAGATTCCTCAAGCGAAAATCCATGATAATATGAGTGTCGAAGAACGTTTTCAAAACGAAACCCTGAGACCGATTATCAAACTCCAAAACGATTTGTTGATTGAACTGTTCAAAAACTATGTGCGAAAGCACAAGGGTACCTTTTATGAACTTGGCTTGGAGCGTCGCTTGGAATACATTGAAAAATCCATTCAAAAGGATATCAAATTCAGAAATTCCCTAAAGGGCGTTGTGATTGGGCAATTTACCATTGAGGAATATCGAAACTACATTACCAACTCATCACGTTTGAACAAGCGCATGATGAACATGGTCATTGAGCGACTTAAAAATCAAATACAATTACTAGAAGAGGTACTAGCCTAGTAGGGATTCTCCGTTGAGATTAGTGGTGAGCACATCACTCATCAGATTAAAGTAGGGTCGAATCGCTTGGAAAGATTGGTCAACTACCTCCATAAAATCCGGAGCACATACTTCGGCATCGATAAAGGTGCGTGTAAAATAAAACTGCTTGTGACGGATATAGGAAATATGTTCGTGTTCCTTGTCAAAACCTTTTGGTGCAGTTTTCACCGTTTCACCTTGAAGTTTTCCCCAGACTTTTGAAAAAGAAGCATCTTCAACTACCGCAACAAAGTCCGAGGCATCCAACTCCAATTCCTTTCGAATCCGAAATAAATCCTCTTTGTTGGGATTGAAAAACCCTGCTCCTAAAAATGTTTCGCCCGGAGCAATTCGGATATAGTATCCGCCTCTTAAATGTTCACCTCTTCGTGAGTACGAACATGAAAATTGTGTTTTATAGGGGCTTTTGTCTTTAGAGAATCGAACATCACGATAAATTCTGAAGATTTTCATTTTTTCAATATCATCATGAACCTTGAGCTTCTCGTCCAGCCCTGAAAAGAATTGCTTCATCTCGCCAGATAAAGTAGTAAACTTTGGTTTGTGCTCTTGAAACCAGTCGCGGTTGTTGTTTTTGGCCAACGTTTTCAAAAATGTCAAAGCTGGTTTGGGTACTACAAGGTCTTTCACTTTCAGAGTTGTTATAATTTTTTTAAAGTTATTGAATTCGACTGTGTTCCCTAATCGTTTTGGCTACTTTTAAAGTCTATTACATAGATATGGAGCGTCAAGAAATTATCAAGGCCCTTAAGACCCATAAAAAACAACCCTATTTAGACTATAGGTTAAAACGATTTACAGAAGATTTTACGGATAAGCTGTTTTACACCCTCTTCGATGTGAATACACCGGTTGAAGAGAATTTAATTGAATTGGAAAGACAGTTCGAAGTGTTGGTCGACTTGGCTTGTTGGGATTCAGAAAAACCCTGTAAAAAGCTATGGACTTCCTATGTGGCCAAACTTCCAGAGGTATTAGAAAAACTAAATTGGGATGCAGAGGCCATTCTGGAATGCGACCCGGCGGCCCTTTCCATACATGAAGTGTACATGGCCTACCCTGGATTCTATGCCATCGTGATTTATCGTTTGGCACATGAGTTATATAATGAAGGGCTTCCATTAGAGCCAAGGCTTAAGACCGAATACGCGCATCGACAAACGGGAGTTGACATCAATCCAGGTGCGCAAATCGGCAAATCCTTTTTTATTGACCACGCTACCGGAGTAGTAATTGGCGAAACAGCCATAATACATGATAACGTAAAAATTTACCAAGGCGTCACTTTGGGGGCGTTGTATGTTGCAAAGACCCTTAAGGAGCAAAAAAGGCATCCAACTATTATGTCCAACGTGACCATTTATGAGAACGCTACCATATTGGGTGGAAAGACGGAGATAGGAGAAAAATCACTGGTGGGGGGTAATGCATGGCATACCGCTTCCATACCGCCAAACTCAAAAGTCTTCCATACTCCTGAGATTAAAATTACGACTGTAGATGCACAACCCTAGTATTTTACAACTTGTGGGAAACACGCCCATGGTTGCTTGCCGAAATCTTATTCAAAATCCGAACGTCAAGTTGTACTTTAAGCTTGAGGGACACAATCCTGGGGGTAGTGTAAAAGACCGACCTGCCTAGAATATGATTCAATCCGCATTGGATAGAGCTGAAATAGATACCAATACCAAACTAATTGAGGCGACCAGTGGTAATACTGGAATCGCTTTGGCAATGATTGCCGGAGTATTCGGTTTGGATATCGAACTGGTCATGCCTGAAAACGCAACAAAAGAGCGGGTTCAAACCATGCGGGCCTATGGCGCGAAAGTTACATTGACCTCTTCTGATACGGGGATTGAAGGCGCAAGGGATTATGCCGAAGACAAGGTAAACCATGAAGGGTATTTCATGATGAACCAGTTTGCCAACCCAGACAACTGGAAAGCACACTATAAATCCACAGGGCCAGAAATTTGGCGTGATACGGCAGGCGAAATCACACATTTTGTTTCCAGTATGGGTACTACAGGAACCATCATGGGCACATCAACCTATTTAAAAGAACAGAATCCTAATGTCGAAATTGTAGGGGTACAGCCTACCGAAGGTTCACGCATTCCAGGTATTCGCAAGTGGCCTGAAGCTTATCTTCCTAAAATCTTCAATCCTGAAAAGGTAGACCGTGTTATGGAAGTAAACCAGACTGATGCGGTAATTATGGCCAAACGCTTAGCAAAGGAAGAAGGGATTTTTTCTGGAATGAGCAGCGGTGGAGCCGCAACGGCAGCATTACAATTGGCTGAAACGTTGGACGAAGGCGTTATAGTGTCCATAGTCTGTGACCGTGGGGACCGTTACCTTTCTTCAAGAATTTTTGAATAAATCCGTTCGCTTTTAACGCAAAGTGCTTTGCAGCCCGTTCCAATAGGATGAGAAATCGCTTAAATTGTTATGTCCCCCATCCGTAATGGTATAAAAGGTTTTGTTGTCATGCGGAATGATGTCAAAAAGTTTTCGACCAGAATCATAGGCTACGATTCCATCCGCGGTACCGTGAAAAATCGTAATGGGTGCATCCACTTTTTGGATAAACTCATCCGAACGCATTTTATACCGTAATAGGGACTTTACAGGAAGAAAAGGGAAACGGGTTTTGGCGACATCCAACAAATTGAAGAATGGGGTTTCCAAAACGAGTTGTTGTACTTGATTTTGTGATGCGACGTATGTGGCAAGGTTTCCTCCTAGCGAACGACCGTAGACAACGATATCTTCTGACTTATAAAAATTTCGCGCCCAATTGTAAAACAGTTGTGCATCTTCTTGCAAGGCCTTTTCGGATAATGCCCCCGTACTTTTACCATACGTTCGGTAATCCATAATGAGCACATTATATCCGTAAGGCAATAGTTCCTCTGCAATCAGCCCCCAGCGTGATAAATCACCAGCATTGCCATGGAAATATAAAATAAGCTTATCGCTATTGGGATGTTTAAAATGTAAGGCATTGAGTTGGGCGCCATCTGAGGTAGTGATATTCACTTCCTCAAAAGGACTCTGAAATTGAAATTCAAATTTAGGGTCGAGTTTGGTGGGTAAAAAGATGAGTTTTTCTTGCAGGACGCTAATCATGAACAAAAGGATTGAAAACAAACCAACACCCCATAATAGAATTCTTTTAAACCTTCGCATTACTGGATTTTGACGAATGTTTGACATTGATGCTTGAACCCTCAAGGTCTATCTCTTGCGGGCGCGAGGTGATGATTTCACCAAGCATCTGATGATACGATTCAAAGGTGTTGAGATTTTTGTGCCCCCCTCCTATCACGGTGTACAATTTCGTGGTTTTGGGGTTGATTTTAGATAATTTTATGCTGGTTTTATAGGGAATCAAACGGTCATCGGTCCCATGGATAATATGAATGGGGCACTTTACATATTTCAACCATTTGTAGGTAGGCATGGGAAATTTGATGAGCAAAGAAAGTGGCATAAATGGAATATACTTCTTGGCTACTTTGCTCAAACTGTAATAGGGTGCGTCCAAAATCAACATTCTTGGATTGTTCATTGAGGCCAACTTCGTAGCAAAACCGGAACCTAAGGACCTTCCATACAGAATGATATATTTTTCGGGCACTTTATCCCTGATTTTGTTATATATCACCTGCATATCTCGCTTGACCGCCTTTTGGGTTCTTCTTCCTGTACTTTTTCCAAATCCGCGGTAATCTACCATGATAACATCATAACCATGCCTAGTAAAATCTACTGCAAACTTGCCCCAACCCTTGATACTTTTCGAGTTTCCTTTTAAATAGAAAACAACACCTTTTGGAGATTGGGACTTAAAGCGTAGTCCATTGATAACCGCTCCATCGCGTGTTTCCACGTTGTATTCCTCAAACTCTTGATTGTTGTAATAGAATTCAAAATCGGGAGTTAGCTTCTCTGGTTTAAAAAGAAAATAATCCTGTAAGAAATACAATAGTACGCTTAGAACGATATAAGTGGACAGGACCAGCAGAGCAACAAATACCCAGTTTTGCACGTGGTGTTGATTTAGTTTAAAGTACAAAAAAATGCAAACACAAGATTTTCAGGGTTTTTATGAAATTTTTGTTGCAATAAAAGTGTAACAATTAGAGTAAAGTAGGGTCTTATTAAGGTCATCAACCAAAAAATCAACCATGTCAATAACAAACAGTTCCAAAACTGCTCATCAGCGCATTGAAATCATTGACGCTTTGCGCGGGTTTTCCTTAGCAGGAATCGTAATCGTCCATATGGTCGAAAACTATATTGGTGGACCTGCGCCCCAAGAATTTTATGAAGGCGTAAATCAAGGCTTGCCCGACGCCATAATTTCAGGATTTAACGGAATTTTCTTGAGTGGAAAGTTCTTTGCCCTATTCTCCTTCCTATTTGGTGTCAGCTTTTTTATCCAAATGAATAATGCGGAAGCGAACGGCTCATATTTCGGGTGGCGTTTTGCTTGGAAGATGGTGCTCCTTTTTGGTATCGGGTTTGTGCATAGCTTGTTTTACGCAGGAGATATTCTTACCGTTTACGCCATGTTGGGACTTTTACTGATTCCTTTTTTTAAGATTGGAAATAAAACAATTCTTGTAGTCGCTGGTCTTCTTCTTTTGGGTGTAGGCCGTTTTATCGTTTTTGCCTTGACCCAAGGAGTTGATTTTTTTAGCGGTGTGGGTATGACACCAGAGCATCCCCATACCTTGGAATACTTGAACACCCTTAAATCTGGCACGATTGGAGAGGTGTTTTCCATTAATGCCACGGACGGGCATTTGAGAAAGATGAACTTTCAATATGGAATTTTTGGACGGGGTTATATGACCTTGGCATACTTCCTTATTGGCATGTTGGTGGGACGCATTGGCTTTTTCAGTGATTATCAAAATCGAAAGAAAATGGTCAAGCGTAGTTGGATTACGGGATTGATATTGTTCCTAGTGTCAGGAGGACTTTTGGCGTTGACTTTTGGTCAGATGGGCGGTAACATTACATTTGACAACTGGCTAGCCATGATTGGTTTAACTGCTGTAGATTTAAGCAACATTTCCATTACACTATTGATTCTGAGTGTATTTGTAATACTATACAAAAAGACAAAGGCTCAAGCTTGGCTTTCGAAATTTGCTCCGTATGGTCGTATGGCACTCACAAACTATGTATTCCAAAGTATTATCGGAACCACGCTCTTATTTGGTTGGGGATTTGGGTTCATCGGTCAACTCCGGAACATATACACTTTTGCAATTGCTATCGGTATCATTATTGTTCAGATGGCGCTGAGCAAACTTTGGTTAAAGCATTTTAAATATGGCCCATTGGAATGGTTATGGCGTAGTTTGACCTTTTTCAAGGTAATGCCATTGAAAAAATAACTCGTTTCACCTCAGGTTTCTAGGCTTACCCAACAAATTCAAAATCAGAATACTAAATCAAATCCAAATCTCGTTGAAGGAACAACTTTAACACTTTGGCCTGAAAGCGCATTCTGATTTGGTGACCTTAAAACGACTCATTTGGACCTTACTGACGATGTTGGTGGTTTTGGTGCTGTTCAATTTCTACGGTCCTTTTTCAAATCGCTTTTACTTCGGCAAATTGGATGGGTACATGTTTTTGCTTCTGGTTGCATTTCAAGCACTTTACCTTTTCAGGCTATTAGCCAAAACGAAAAATGAAATGAACTCCGATTCCCAATTACGCTATTTGGAATATGTCGTTTACGGGGTTTTGGTGGTTTATGGTTACAAAACCATTGACACCGTTTTATCGTTAAACCTTGCTTCAGAAATTCAGCCAGACCTATTACCAGAAACCTTTTTTCCCTTGGTCCTACTATCGCTAGCGCTTTACCTCCTAGTAATCATACTAAGTGTTTTGACCTTTACCTTTCGCAAACGCCTATTGGGGAGCTTCAGTCAAGAAACCATTGAGGATAATGGTATTCGTGGTTCGTTATAAATCACGAATATAGCTACCATACAAGTCTTTGAACTGATACCCTTGTGTAAAGCGTTGTTTGCTCAGCTTTTTATGAGATACCAATCCCCAAAGCAAAAACTCTTTTAAAAAATGACGGTCTGCTTTAGGAATATCGGGCTGATATTCTTGAATCAAGCGCTCCAAAGGACCAATGGTATCCAATTTGTTCTGGTATTCCGCATCAGTATCTTCATCCAATAGTTCCATGCCCTGTCCCTCAAAAAACCAATGGGTCAATTCATCATAGGGATTTACATCTTCCTTGCGTTCTAACTTGGAAATCTTTGGAAAAAGGTTAGGGAAAATGGTCTGGATGGCATCTTCAATCAAAATCTCTGCAACGGAACCTGCACCTTCCTGCTCGCCTTCGTACACCAACTCTATTTTACCTGTAATGGAAGGGATTACTCCCATAAAATCGCTTAAACGTATTGTGGTTTCGGTATCTGAGCTTTTAAGTTTTCTCCGTTCTGCAGTACTCAACAAATTTTCAAAGGCCGTGATACTCATACGGGCACTTACCCCACTTTTGGCATCAACATATTCGCTTTTGCGCGCTTCAAAACTAATTTGTTCCAACAAATCCAGCGCCAATTCCGGCACATGGATGCCATCTGCTTGACGTGCATCCAACTGTGCTTCTTGCTGGGTGATTTTTTTGGCAATAGAAACAGTTTCAGGATAATGCGTAAGAATTTGGGAGCCAATTCTATCCTTGAGCGGCGTCACAATACTTCCGCGATTGGTGTAGTCTTCCGGATTCGCAGTAAATACAAATTGAATGTCCAAAGCCAATCTCAATTTGAATCCTCTAATCTGTATATCTCCTTCTTGTAGTATGTTAAACAAGGCTACTTGAATTCTTGCTTGAAGGTCTGGCAACTCGTTGATGACAAAAATACAACGGTTTGCACGAGGAATCATCCCAAAGTGAATCACCCTATCATCGGCATAGGATAGTTTTAGATTCGCCGCCTTTATAGGGTCAACATCCCCAATCAAATCGGCGACCGTTACATCGGGGGTGGCCAATTTCTCGTAAAACCGTTCGTTCCGATGCAACCATGCGATTGGTGTATCATCTCCCTTTTCAGAAATAAGGTTTTTCGCATAACGGGACAATGGTTGCAAAGGGTCATCATGAACCTCGGAGCCTTCTACTACAGGAATCCATTCATTCAAAAGTTGCACCATCTGACGAGCCAAACGTGTCTTTGCCTGGCCTCTTAATCCCAGTAAGTTGATGTTATGACGCGATAGTATAGCCCGTTCCAGTTCAGGAATTACGGTATGTTCGTATCCCCAAATACCTTCGAAGGTATCTATGTTGTTCGCGATTTTATCCAATAAATTCTCCCGTAACTCGTCCTTCACGTTCTTGGATTGATATCCTGAACGCTTCAATTCGCCAAGTGTGGTAATTTTCGTATGGTCTATTGTACTCATAATGACCTTTATCCTTTAATTCTTTTTTTTCTATTCTGTTCGTAATCTTCGAAAATCATTTCACCCAACCCCTTCAATCCGGTATAAAACGCCTTGCCCTTATTTGCTTGGGTAAATTCCCGAACAAATTGCATCAAATAAGGGTCCTCTGCAATCATAAAAGTGGTGATAGGGATATGTAATTTTCGGGCCTGTTGGGCCATAGCATAGCACTTCTCAACAATGTAATCGTCCAAGCCCACGCTGTTTTTATAATATTCTCCCGAAGGAAGCCGCAAGCAAGAAGGTTTTCCATCGGTAATCATGAAAATCTGCTTGTTGGTATTTCGTTTTCTACGGAGCATGTCCATCGCCAATTGCAAACCTGCTACCGTGTTTGTGTGATATGGCCCCACCTTGAGATAAGGCAAATCCTTTATAGGGATGGGCCAAGCGTCATTGCCAAAGACCAAAATATCCAAGGTGTCTTTGGGATAACGGGTCGTAATCAACTCAGCCAGTGCCATGGCTACCTTTTTTGCGGGTGTTATGCGGTCTTCACCATAGAGAATCATACTGTGGCTGATGTCAATCATCAAGACCGTACTCATTTGCGCTTTGTATTGTGTATCTTCTACAATCAAATCTCCCTCGTCCAGCATGAAATTATCCATCCCGTGGTTGATTTGTGCGTTTTTCAAACTTTCTGTCATTGAAATCCGCTCCAAAGAATCGCCGTAACGATACTCCCGAAACTCTCCCGTATGTTCATCTCCGCTACCCAGTTTTCCGGTTTTGTGGTTACCCGAACCACGACGTTTCATTTTACCAAAAATTTGGTCTAGCGCCCGTTGACGCAAAGCGCGTTCCAACTTTGCAGTAATACCCAAACCAGGGTTTCCGTCACCTTCCTCCCCTTCTTCACCATCCTCAGGGTCAAATTCTTCCCGAATGTACCCTTTCGCTTTCAAGTCTTCTATAAAGTCATCTATCGTATAGTCATCGTCCGTAAGCTGATACTCTTGGTCCAATTGGCGTAACCAATCCAAGGCTTCTTCAACATCGCCCGAAGTATGCGTAACCAGCTCTTGGAAAATTTCGAAAAGTCGTTCGAACGGGGTTTGTTCCGGGGCTTCGTACGTAGTGAATCGAAACCCTTTTCTTAAATTCATAGCCATTACATAAAAATAGCACATTTCGCTGGATTGGTTTTCGATTTTAAAAAAACTTAACGCCATATGTCACATGCCCAAATTCAAGGGTTTTACGATACTTCTCCGCTTTGGAAAGGGAAGCAGTTTGGTATGGAGCAATTTGTATTTCCAGAAAGTGATATCAACCAAGAGGTAGAGGTCAAAATTCCTGATGGTTTGCGGTTGGGGCACCAAATGGAGTACGTTTTTGAGCATTTAATTCAACAGTCCAATACCTATGAGATAGTTTTGAAAAACGTTCCGATTTTGGAAGGAAAGACCACAATTGGCGAAATCGATTTCATTCTGAAGGACTTTGTAACGGAGGCTACTGTGCACGTAGAACTCACCTATAAATTCTATGTAATTGACCCGTCTATATCTGAACCCATCCATAGGCTACTTGGTCCGAATAGACGTGACATGTTTTTCACCAAACTGGATAAAATGAAAACGGCCCAGTTTCCTTTATTGAAAAGCCCAACAGTATTGGAACGCTTAGCGACCTTAAATTTAG
>CALBPG010000217.1 GCA_937899065.1 uncultured Allomuricauda sp. | reverse complement strand
GATTTGACCTCCTGCTTTTTGTCCTGCCAATAGGCTATCCAGAAGTCTTTCCGCTAATGTGCCCTTGGCACTCTCAAAAGTTTTTGACATCTCTGGCTATACTGCTGTATGGAGCTGGTTTCCTAGTACCACATAATGTTCACCCATAATATGTTTGGCAGTACCCTTCCAATATTTTAAGGCCTCACCGGTAAAAGCAAACGTATTTCCGAGCTTATCTATCCCTGCAACTTGCCGATAGTGGGCATTCTTATCGGTATCGCGTGTGGAAGAAATTGCTTTTTCGATGGACGCACCGGCACTCAAGTGTTCAAAACCATCAATGGCATATTGAGGTTCTGTTTCCGCAATAATTGAAAAAGCTCCCACCCCAGGTTCAATATGGACTGTACTATTGCCAACATAGATATTATTGGTAGCTACGGCAATACCCCATTCCCCTTGCTCCGCATCATAAGCAATTATAGAAAAGGTCGCGTTGATGTTTTTTTCTAAAAGAAGACTAGGAAGATTCTGGGAAAGACCGATGCCACAGTACCCCAATATGAACCAAAATGCTAAAATTTCGCTTTTGCCCAACATATTTCTGATTGATTTTAATAGAGAGGGTACGTTTCTCCATTTGTTACAGAAAACCAATACATCAGAACACTTCAGACATTTAAAATCCTACACTTACATTTTGTTTAACGTTTTTGGAAATTCATTTTTGGGTTTTTTCAAGTTTACCCTTACATCATCTTTTCAAAAAGAATATGTTAGAAAATCATTTTTTTACGAAAAAACAATTTTTAAATTGTTGAAAATCATTGTACTGTAATTTTTTAGGTTCTAAATTGTGATACTGTTAAAAATTAGAAAACGAAGTTAATTTTGTAGAACCTTGTAGGATTATTTGTAATTTAAGGAGACTTTTTGAAAACCCAAATAAATAAACAAAACGATGGAAATCGCTACTTCTAAGGTCAATATTCCGATTCCTGAGCTACTCATCCGGTTGGAAAGAAACCACAATACTATCCAAAGGCTTTCCAGAAAATTAAATTCCTACACTTGTGAACCGAACAATTATTCCTGTTTTGAGAAGTTTTACGAATTAAAGCAAGGGTTTCAAAATTTCACGGGTAAGCAGAAGCAGCTTGTTAACCAACTAAAATCTGCAGGGAAAAGTGAAATCGGCAGTTTGGAAGCTGAACTCAAGCGACATACCGAAATGTTTCGAAAGTTGGAGCAAGACATGGCGGCCTATCTTTTGGACACGAATAAGTACGTGTAAGGTAACCTTTATAAGCATTAAAAGTCCTTCTTAAAAATTCATCCAAAGCATCCCAAACTTTTTTAAGCGTCGTATCTTTCAACTTTCAAAATCTGGAAGGCGATGCGCATATCCAAACCCTATTTGATTCTTTTGGCCTTCTTCGCGATATATGTGATATGGGGTTCAACCTATCTACTCAATAAAATCGCCGTTGCCCAACTAGCACCTTTTATGCTGGCCGCGGTGCGCTTTACCATAGCGGGTCTCTTGATTTTTATTATTGCAAAGCTTTCCGGGCAGACACTGCATATCACTAAAAAGCAACTTTTAAATACCATGTTTGCTGGATTTCTGTTTCTCAGTCTCGGAAATGGATTCGCCGTATGGGCTCTAAAATATGTCGATAGTGGTTTTGCCGCCCTTGAGATTTCAGCGCAACCGCTTATTATTTTGATAATGATGCGGATTTTTCAAGGAAAAAAAATTCAGCCCATGTCTGCCTTTGGCGTAGTCTTGGGTATGGTCGGCATTTATTTATTGATAAGCCAAAAGGAAATTGTCACCAAAGAAAACGCCATCATCGGAATTTTGATGATTTTTGGATGTATGTTGAGTTGGGGCTATGGAAGCCTTTTTGTAGGGAAAGCGGACCTGCCTAAGAACTACTTCGTGAATACAGGCTATCAAATGTTTTTTGCAGGAATCTTTTTGGTGTTCATGAGTTTTGGGTTTCAAGAAACTTGGATTTCACCAATGGAATGGCAAACCGATGTGATTTGGGTCATGGTATTGTTGGTGGTTTTTGGAAGTATTTTGGCGTTCACATCCTTCAATTACCTTTTAAAGATGGTGTCTCCAGAAAAAGTAGCGACTTCAACCTATGTCAACCCAATTGTCGCCATGTTGTTAGGCTGGTATTTTTTAAATGAATCCATCTCACTACAATCCATTGTGGCTGCCATTGTTTTGCTTAGCGGCGTGTACTTCATCAATTCCAGAAAAAAGCTGGCTTTGTTTGCGCGCTTCAAGAAGTAGTCGTTTCCGTCTTTCTGAGGTTTTGTACAATTCAATACATTTTTGGTCCAGTTCGTTACATTGGGTTTGGGCATTTAAAATGGTCGAAACATCTTTGGACCATCAATCAATCAAAAATCATTTCATTCATCAATCAAAAAACGAACAATCATGAATTTCTTAGCTAAACTGTTATTGTCCCTACTGACCAAGTTGCTGCTCCTTATTCTTCTACTGGGCGCAGACCATGCGAATGCACAACGAAAAACCACCTCGGTACGTATCGAGAGAAAAGGCGTCACTTCCATTTCAGTCAATAATGGATTTGGAAATCGCTTTAAAGTAGAGTTTCAAGGAGATATTAAACTAACCGATGACGATGCAGATGTGGCTGCAATATCCCCGGGAGGGTATATGGACCTCCGAAAAACCGCTTTCGGGAGTAAACGACGCATTTACATTGAGTCCAGTGAATCTGGAAACTTGACTCGCAAATATTATGTGGGCGGTTCAGAAAAAAGCTTTGACGGCGAAGGCAAAAAATGGCTGGCCGAAGTGCTTTTAGAGGTAGTTCGGCATACCACTTTAGGTTCTAAAGAGCGAGTAGACCGTATTTATAAAAAGTCAGGTACCTACGGCGTACTAAAAGAAGTAGGCAATATTGAAAATGACCGGGTAAAAACGGTTTATATTAAGCACCTTTTGGACAAATCCCCGAAAGAGGAAAACCTTCTTTCCATTCTTAATGTGATTCGTGAAGGAATCGATTCGGATTATCACAAGGCCACTTTATTGAAACGCAATGCAAACCAATTTTTAGGTTCTTCATCTACTGCCGCCAGTTACATTCAGGCAGCTTCAAGTATTGACTCGGACCATCATAAAGCAGAAGTGTTGAAAACGTCTCTAAAGGGAAGTCAACTCCAAGACAATCAGTTTAAATCGCTGTGTTTGGCTGCCAAGGATATTGATTCAGATTATCATAAAGCAAGTGTGCTTTCCAACGCACTTCGTAATCCGGATATGAATGCCGAGGCTTTGAAAACTTTGATGAGCACCGCGCGTAGTATTGATTCTGACCATCATCGGGCCTCGGTCATCAAAAATGCACTCACTCGAGCGGGGGTTACATCCAGCAGCTACCACACAATGTTATCTGCGATGGATGGCATGACCTCTGACCATCACAGAGATGATGTGCTAAGCAAGATGCTGAACACATCTTTGGACAACGCTACACTGGACCATGTGCTGAAAAACGTGAACAAAATGGATTCCGACAGCCATAGAGCGCATGTGCTAAAGCGTATGGTGAGAAACCAATCTTTTTCGAAAGAGAATCTCAACACCTTTTCCGAGGTATTGGACCGATTGCGCTCCGACCACCACAAGTCTGAAGTATTGAAATATGCGAGCCGCCTTGATTTGGATGGAGAAGAATTGGTTACGCTTTTTGACACCGCAACGGGCATAGATTCCGATTACCACAAAACGGAAGCATTGTTGGCCTTATCCTCAAAAATGGACCACAGCGACAGCAGCATGCGGGAGGCCTATCGTGCAGCTTGTAAGTCTATCAATTCTGACTCTCACTACCGTAGGGCCATTGATAAGCTAGATTAATTTCCTTTCTCTCGATGCAAAGAGCCATGCATCAAATTATCTGTATTTTGGTGTCATGGCGAAGCTTGTATCCTTTTTCGAAAACCGACCTAAAATGGCCAGACATCTTAGAATCGTTCTTACCGGTTTCGCCGTAGGCATGTTTTTTTGCTACTTCCTAAGTTTTGAAGGGACTTTTCACTGGCGTGATATTGTGCTTGGGGGCTTCGCCGGTGTACTGGTAAGTTATTTGTTCTACGGCATAAACCTACTTTTGAACCGCTGGGTAGGGTGGAAGCAACGCACCGGAATTCGTTTGCTTTTGGGAATATTGGTACACGCCGTTACTGGAATGGGTTCAGTGGTTTTGCTTTTAAAAGGGTATCAGTTTTATTTAGGTGGCATTGGATTGGATGGCGAATTAGCTTCACATATGTTTTTAAAAATTGGAGTACTCCTTTTTTGTGTGGTGCTTCTATATAATGTCATCTATTTTACATTTTACTCCTATCAACTTTACGCAAAAGGGCAGTTGGAAAAAATCCGATTGGAACGAGAGCAAACGGCATTGCAGCTAAGGGCTTTAAAATCCCAGTTGAGCCCGCATTTTTTGTTCAATTGTTTGAACACGCTCTCGGCTTTGATTCGAATGGATGTTAAAAATGCAGAGGTTTTTATTCGTGCTCTGGCCAAATCTTATCGCTACCCTTTGCGTTCGTATCGCCAAACTCTGGTGCCTTTAGCGGAAGAACTTGAGTTTGCAAAAGCTTATTTCTTTTTGATGAAAACCCGATTTCAAGAAGATATTCAGTTCGATGTCATGGTGGATGAGAAGCATTTACAGAGTAAAACCGCGCCTTTGACGGTTCAGATGTTGGTCGAAAATGCCTTGAAACACAATCGAACGGACGGAGACCGACCGCTGGCTATTGAAATTATAGCTGATGGAAACCACTTAACGGTGTCCAATACGAAAACCAAACCTCGCGCCAACGTAACCTCGACCCATATCGGTTTGAAGAATATAGACATGCGCTACTATTTGTTGTCCGGTAAGCACATTCATGTGGAAAACGAACAAAAGTTTTCAGTAAAACTTCCCTTATTATGAAGAATAGGTTGTTCGTACATCATCCGCTCTTTCGCATTTTCGCTCCCTTGTTTAGCGGCACCTTGGTCTACTTGTTGATAATCCTCATCAACAATTCCATAGAAGAACTAGCAAATACCTTTTTTGGGCAAGAACTTTATGTATGTATCGGACTGGCCTATCTCATTCAAGAATTTGCCCGCTATTCCTTAGTGTTTTTTCAAAAACGCAAACGGCCTGAAAGTTTTATACTGAAAACCATCTTGCACGCCTTAGCAGTATTGATGGCCACAATGGTTTTGGTTTCTGGGGCAATGTATCTCTATTTTGTAGGATTGCTATCCTACACACCAAATGCATCCGAACTCATCATGTTCAATGCTATTTTCGGGGTTATTGCCGCCCTTTACGTACTACTATATGTAGGTCATCAGTTCCTCTATAAAGTCAATACAGCCATTCTAAAGCAAGAAGAAAACCTGAGGAAAGAAACCGAGGAGAACTTTCAAAAGTTTGCCAAAGACATTAATCCCGCGTTGCTCTTTGAAAGCTTGGAAGCCATTTTAGTGCTTATGAAAAAAGAAGCCGCAAAAGCAGAAAGCCTTACCGAAGAATTCGCTTCCATCTATCGGTATTTGCTTTCATCACGTAAAAAGGAAATTGTTCCTATAAAGGAAGAGATAGCGGCTCTAAATGGTTTTGCCGAGGTTTTGGAAGCATTACCTTTTCGCAAAACACAATTGCATATGCAAACCCCTTTTCAAGAAGGGTGGTTGATACCGGGAAGTTTACTTTTTGTATATGAGAGTATTGTGCGAACCACAATTCGGTCGGAATACCAATCCATGCAAATTGAGATAACTGACCAAGAATCCCATATTAAGTTGGAGTATGAACATGAAGAACGTTTGGACCAATCCCTGAATCTTGAAATCTTTGAGCGTTTGCGACAAGACATTAGCTTTTATACCGACCAGCCCATTGAAATTTTGCATGGCAACAGCACTAAAACCATCAAACTACCCAAAATTCAACTCGCATGAATGTTGTAATCATAGAAGATGAACCCTTAGCTATAGATAAGCTAGAACGCTATTTGAAACAGTATGATTCAAGTGTTCAAATTCTCGCAAAGCACGCATCTTTGGAAACGGCAGTTCCTTGGATACAAGAGCGACAAAACGAAGTGGATTTGTTTTTTATGGACATTCAATTGACCGATGGGTTGAGTTTTGAAATTTTCAATAAAACTGACTTGAAAAAGCCGGTCATTTTCACGACAGCTTATGATGAATTTGCCATTGAAGCCTTCCGGGTAAATAGTATCGATTATCTGCTTAAGCCCTTGAAGTACTTGGATTTAAGCAGGGCCATACAGAAACTCGAAGGATTGCGAGAACAATTTCAAACGGGAAACACCATAGCCCCGGTGGTGAAGCAACTTCAAAAAGGGGGCTACAAAGACCGTTTTTTGGTACGGATTGGAAATCATTTGCACTCCATTCAAACCGAAGATGCACAATATTTTTATGCTGAAGGACGAGATGTTTATTTAGTCACTACAGAGCGCAAACGCTATATCATCCCCCATACTCTTGAGCATCTTGAAGAGATGTTGGCACCGAAACAATTTTTCCGAGTAAACCGAAGCTTTTATGTGGGCTTAAAGGCGATAAAGGACGTTACCGTATTTTCCAATCGAAGGTTGAAACTTGCCGTAGCGCCGAAATGGGAAAAAGAGGTTGTGGTCAGCCGCGAGAAAGTAAATGACTTCAAACGATGGTTTGAAGGTTTGGACTAACCATGTTCCTCCCTTAAGGTCTTTAAGGCGCGATTCAAACTTCGAGCGCTTACGCCTAAATAATTGGCAATATCTCCTTTTGGGAGCACCTTCAAGAAATCAGGGTAGAGTTCACCCATTTTTTCAATATTCCTTTCTAGCGAATAAGAGGTTTGAAAAGCATGGCGAGGCGCCTTATACCGAACTTTATCCGCTAACGACTCCAAAATCAACCGGTTAAATGTAAGTTCCTTGTCCAATAAGATTTTGAATAATTGGTGTGGGATTTCCAAAATAGTAACTGGAGTCACCGCGGCAACGGAACAAGTGGCGCCACCTTTCTCAAAAAACTCCAGCTCACCAACCTCCATGCCTTCTGTCATAAATTCTTGAATGAACGCCTTTCCGTTCGCCTCATTGATAAAGCATTTTACGATGCCCTTGATAATGATACCGACGTAGGGGTAGCGATGCCCTTGCCCCATAATTTCTTCCTTTCGTTTGTAGTGCGTTACGGAAACTTGGGCACGGTCCTTTTCCAATAGTGTTTTCGAATAGGCCAGTAATTTGGGATTGGTGCGAATCATTTTTCAAGCGGGACAAATGTCCTTTTTTCGAACTAAGCGATACGGTTTCTTTGTCATGTAAAAGTAAGGAATAATCATGGCGGTGATTTCATCCCGTAAGGCAGTGCAAAAAAGACAAAAAATGTATACCAAAACCTTTATTTCGGTATGCGCAGCATCTTTATTGTTTTCCGCTAGCTTCAATATGCTTATTCCGGAATTACCCGCTTATTTGACCAACATGGGTGGAGCAAAGTACATAGGGTTCATTATTGGTTTATTTACCCTTACGGCCGGTTTTTCACGCCCTTTTAGCGGTAAGTTAACAGACACATTGGGTAGGCGTCCGGTCATGTTGTTTGGCGTAATCGTTTGTATTGTATGTGGGATGCTTTATACCATTTGGTTGACCGTCTTTGGGTTTTTGCTACTTCGGCTCATTCATGGTTTTTCCACTGGGTTTACGCCAACAGCGACATCTACTTTCGTAGCTGATGTTACCCCAAGGGAGCGTTTGGGAGAAGCTATGGGTATTCAGGGTATTGCTTTTAGCATTGGTTTGGCCATTGGTCCTGCCATTGGCAGTTTCGTCCGTTTGTATTTCGACTACATTGGACTCTTCCTTACCTCTTCAACCATGGCATTATTGTCTATGCTTTTACTGTGGCGCTTACCTGAAACCCTGGGAGAAAGAAAACCATTTTCATGGCGCACGCTGAAAATCTCTAGAAAAGAAATTCTTAGCAAGGATGCACTGCCTGCTGGGATAGTTACGTTGTTTACCTACGTGTCTTTAGGGGTGGTTTTGACTTTGATTCCCGATTGGAGTGGACATTTGGGTATTGAAAACCGTGGAACTTTTTTCATTGTTTTCGCGTTGGCGTCGCTCTTGGTTCGTTTTGCTGCAGGTTCCTTTTCGGACCGTTACGGTAGAACTACAGTAATCTTTATTGGTTTATTGATGCTTTTGGCAACTAATTTGTACTTGGGAGTGGCTAAAACACCGTCAGGTTTACTTTTTGCAGCGGGCTTGTATGGTTTTGCTGCGGGAAGCATTTCGCCAGCACTTAACGCCTGGACCATTGATTTGAGCAAACCCCATGAAAAGGGAAGGGGCATGGCAACCATGTACATAGGGCTCGAGGCAGGAATAGGATTAGGCGCTTTACTTTCGGGCTGGTACTACCAAGGAGAAATAACCAAAATTCCTGATGTTTGGTCTGCTTGCGCAGTGACCACTTGTGCAGGACTGCTTTTTGTTGTTTTTTATGCCAAAAAGCACAAGAAGTCAAAGCAATAGGGGGAAGTCTAGTTTCTTAGATCAAGGTTAAAGGATGGAAATAATCCTTAAAAAAAGGCTATCTTCAAGAAAAAGACACTATGAAAATCAGACTTTTATGGGTTTCAGTGGTTACAGTCTTCATCGCGGTTGGCTGTTCTACTTCCAAGAACATTGAAACCGCTTCCACCGAAAATATGCCAAACCCCTTTACTGAAGGTGAGACCTTGTTTTTTGTCGCCAAAGCAGCAAAACCTACAGTGACCAATGCCTATGGGAACATTGCTGACTCAGGATTACTGCCAATAGGAAGCAACGCCGGGATACTTGACCTTAATGGACAAGGTAACTTCCTGCAAATCAAAGGAGATTCCGTAATCTGCAGTTTGGCCTATGCTGGTGAGCGCCAGTTGATATCGGGATATAACGAAATAGATACCGGAATCAACGTGAATGACATAATGCGTGAGATGAGCGTTAAACCCGAAAAAGACAAATACAAAGTCCAATTCAAAATGCGGGACAAACGTGAATCGTATACCGTTCGAGGAGAAATTTATCCAGATGGAAAAGGATATTTTAGAGTGAGAAGTTCACATCGTTTTCCTATTACCTATACCGGGTATGTTGAAGCGCAAAACAACCTTTCCAAATAAAGGATGAACCAATCCTAAATACCTAAATTGATATGAAAATTACAGCAATGGGTCTGGTGGGATTTACCACTTTTTTCCTTTTTATCTTGGTGCTTTTATCTACACTGCCAGTGGGTTTTGGGCTTATTTTCTTTCTCACTTTGATAGGACAAGCACTAGTCGTTTTAATGGTATACAAGGTCCTTACTGATGATTTTAAGACAAACAAAACTTTTGAGGATTTCTATCAAGAATAGGAGGTAAGTGCACAATTTTCGATGTTGTTATCGTATTTCATCGAATAACAGGACTTTGGTGAAACAAATACTACAAAAACAGCGTTAGCGCAAAAAAACTATTATGCGCCCCAATCGCTTATCCTTATCCCAAGCAAGTCGTTTTGCATTTTCTTTATTGTTATTATTTGCATTATCTGTATGGTCTTGCGGTGGTGATGAAGATTTACAAGAAGTTTTGGAACAACTTGAAGAAGAGTCCTCAGACCAAGAAGAAGGTTCTGGTGACGAAGGCTCTGATGAAGAAAATTCCGATGAAGAAAGTTCGGATGAATGTCCAAGTCAAGTATCGTTTTTCTTTGAAGAGAAAGACGGCTTGGTATCCGTGGAATTTGAAGATAATGAGTTTGACGCAGATTGGGAATTGCGCAACGATGCCGACGGTACATCTGGTCAAGGCTATCGGGTATGGATAGGAAATCAAACTTTGGGACAGCCCGGGAATGGGCTGGTCGTTTTCCCAATCGCCATCACAAAAACGGGTACGTACCGCTTCGTTTGGAATTCTTCCTTTCGTCAAGGAAACCAAGGGAGCGAACACAATGATTCATGGTTACGTTTTGCTGATGCAGCAGATTTCTTTGGGTCAAAGGACGACGGTGCCAGTATCGTATATCCAAAGGGAACGGGAAAAACACCTAATCCTGAAGGGAGTTCCGCTGATGGGTGGTTCAAAATCTACCGTAGCGGAAACAACAACGACTTTAAATGGCAGTCATCTACCTCTGATAATGACGCACATAATGTTTTCGTAACCTTTGATACTCCTGGTATTTACACCATGGAGGTTTCAGCACGTTCAAGCTTTCATGGGATAGACCGTTTCATGCTTTTTCATAGCGACATGTCTTTCAACGATGCCCTTGAAGCAGTAGATACGTTTAGTGTAAAAACCACTTGCCCATAGGTTTCTGTATATTTCCTTAAGTTTTTTTATTTCGTTGTAGACCGAAATCAGGTTTCATACGTAAGTAAGGGGTATGTTTTGATGTCCATCCAACTTGTATTTGGATATGATATCGCACCTAACGCTATATGAAACCACGAAACAAACTATTCCAAGGTATTCGATATCCATTGTTGTTCTTGTTTTTTTCAGGAACAACCTTTGGACAAACCCAGCTTTTTTCAGGCAAGCTTACTGCAGGAGGCTATACAGGGACAGCCGAATATCCTTTCGTAATCGTTGATGGCGATTCCATTCCCGATGGGTCGTTTTTGATGTACAAATCCAATGTAAACGCCTTATTGCAAGAAAAGGATAGCTTCTTTTCTTTTTCGGGTGCTTTTGATAATGGATTTCCCACCGGATTTTGGAAGTTCCAGTTTGGAGCGTTCTCCTCCAACCAAGCCAGTCAGGTTGTAGGTTATCAGTATCGCATCAACGTAAGCGGTATACAGCATGATGCTTTTGGAAATCTGACCCAAGGAAAGCCAGATGGAGATTGGACCTATAAAATAGCGGAGGTAGACAATTCAGAAGTCAGTAAAGTGCTCTTCCAGAGTCAGATTTCATATGACAAAGGTGTTCCCCAGAAAAGTTTTCGTATTGAAAATGATTCCAGCTCATTGGTGGGGCGTTTTTTACGAAACGGCTTTGCCCATGACGTTTGGGTAGTCTATTCTGATACCGAAAGTGAACCTGCTGAAAATTGGTTCTTCACCAATGGCCTTTTGGAAAAAATAGAAAAGATAACTGAGTCCGGTAGGCAGTTATACCCGGTATTTGGTTCCGCCTTGCAACAGGATACTGAAATTGTTTTGGACCAGCGCTACCTTAAGGTATTGGAATGGTACTTATCCGTACAGGATTCCAATCTTAATCCAGAAGACATGGCAATGTACCAGCTTTTGGAACAAAATGCCGCACAATATGCGAGCATAGACCGATTTTTCAATGATTTGGGCCGATCGGAATTTATGCCGCGATTCAAAGTTAAGGTACCTTATTATCCATTGGATAGTTTGGAAACCAACCAACTGCAAAAGGCTAAAATGTCTTTTGAAGCTGCGAATGAAATCAGTGCGTCCTTATTGGGCAATCCACAATTGGATTTATTGATTCGTTCGAATCCGGAAGCCCAATACTATTATGATGTCGTTGAAAAACTCCAGCAGGATTTTCTCGACCCCCTGGCCTCCTTTCTAAAATTCGAGCAGCAACAAATCCTGAACTTTTTACCACAAGACCTTTTATATAAGCAAATTTGGCCTAATGGACTTCCCACAAAACAAATTCAATTGGAGGGCCAAAGTCAGGAATACGCTTCATGGGTTTTTGAAACCGGAGTTGCCTATGGGCAAGAAGCCAACAACATCTCTAATCTAGCCAATATGGCCGATTATGCAAACCAAGGCTTGTCTTCTATTTCCGCAAGACTTACCGAATGGTTGCGCGAGGAGATGAAGCAACAGCAGTTTTTGGAGTTGGATAAGCAACTAGTGGAAGAAACCAAAAAGTTGGAACAGCTTGTAGACAGTTTGAAATCCACCGCCAGTATTCGAATGGTGAATGCTTTGAATGGAATTTTGTCCACAAAAGAGCAATCCCTGAAGGCGTATGCGCAAATGGAGGCTTCTGACGAAAAGTTGGAATATGGAAAAACCGTTTTGGCATGTCTTAAGGATTTGAACCAACTCGCCATGTCGTTAGGAAATCTTCCAAACCAGCAACAAGCCATTACCGAAAAGTACCAAGATGCCGTGTGGAACCCATTTACGGCTACCATAATGGATGAAGAAGTCAAAAAACGGATAACAGCTGCTTATCGAAATGTGGTTGTGCCGTATGCATTGGAAAAAGTAGCTGCCCCAGTTTCCTGTGATCAAGCTTTGGATATTGTCAAATTATTGGAAGACACCCAAAAGCGTCTGTTTGAACTTCGAGAGGAATCCACTTCGAAATTAGAGCGTAAACTTCGCAAAGAGCAAGACCCCGAAACGGTATTGGCTTTGCTGGGCATTGTTTCACCTTTTAATACGGCGGAGCAATGAGAAAATTCTACAATGTCCATTTGATTTGGTGTTTCGTGCTATGCTCGGTTATGAGTATAAGCACCTTTGCACAAGAGGAAAACGTTTTGCCAGAAGAATCTGAATTCAAAGACACTATCGGGCGGGTCTGGTTCAATACCTACGGTAATATTCGAATTTCCAAACGTTTGTTTTGGGATGCACAAACGCATTTCCGTTTTGAGGAGACCGCGAATACCCCATATATAGGGCAAATCGGTCAGATTTATAACCGACATGCCCTTGGATACATTTATTCGAAAAAGTTCAATGTGAGCTTGGGTGGGGTGTTGCGTATCAATTTCAATACGGATGAAGATTCAGAAGACCGCAGCGTGGTACCCGAATGGCGGATTTGGCACCAATATCAATTTGCCATGCCTTTGGGAAGCACCATGTTCTATCATAGAATTAGAATC
>CALBPG010000216.1 GCA_937899065.1 uncultured Allomuricauda sp. | reverse complement strand
TCTTATTGGACTCATGGTTGGTCCGGTAGCCACGCTGTATACCGAGGACGGGGCTAAACTAATAGAGCCCATCTGGAATGGAAAGAAAGGCCTTTTTCCCGGGGAGGGGTTGTACAACTTTGTCTCGCTAGCCATCAGTATTATTTTATTTGAGGGCGGACTTACACTTAAAAGAGCTGAAATTTCAAATGTGGGCCCAGTTATCACCAAACTGATTACGCTTGGAACGGTGGTCACTTTTTTTGGAGCTGGGGTGGCAGCGCATTATATTTTTGAATTGTCTTGGCAGATTTCTTTCTTGTTTTCGGGACTTATTATTGTAACGGGTCCGACGGTAATCGCGCCAATTTTGAGAAACATCCCGCTTAAAAAAGACGTTTCCACTGTATTGAAATGGGAGGGTATTTTGATTGACCCCATCGGCGCTTTGGTAGCGGTATTGGTTTTCGAGTTCATCAGTGTAGGTGAAGGCCAAGCTTTTACCAAAACCGCACTTATTGAATTTGGAAAAATTCTTCTATTCGGAACTACCTTCGGATTTACGTTTGCCCATGCATTGGCCTTTGCCATCAAAAAAGATTTCATTCCCCATTATTTGTTGAATGTAGTAAGCCTTTCGGTAGTTTTGCTGGTATTCGTAGAGTCTGACTTGTTTGCCCATGAATCGGGCCTCTTGGCTGTAGTGGTCATGGGTATGGTTTTGGGCAATATGAACCTACCTAACCTGAAAGAGCTGCTCTACTTTAAGGAATCCCTTAGCGTATTGCTGATTTCAATCCTATTTATTTTGTTGGCAGCAAATATCAACGTTTCAGATGTTGCCCTGATTTACAACTGGAAATCCCTTGCACTATTTGCTATCATAGTTTTTATTATACGACCATTAGGGGTGTTTTTAAGCGCTCAAGGCTCAGATTTAAAATGGAATGAACGCCTGTTTATTGGGTGGGTAGGCCCTAGAGGTATTGTGGCTGCAGGGATTGCTTCACTATTTGGGTCAAAGCTATTGGCCAAAGGAGAACCTGGAGCCGAATACATTACACCATTGGTTTTTATGATTGTTTTGGGCACGGTTTTATTGAATGCCACCACAGCACGGATGTTCGCCAAAATGATTGGTGTGTTCTTGACCAAATCTGAAGGTATTTTGATTATTGGCGCCTCTAAGGTGTCCAGGCTGATTGGAAATTACCTCAAAAAGAATAATCGCCACGTGGTGCTTATTGATAATAACCAAACCAATGTGGAAAAAGCCAAAAAATCTGGACTCGAAGCGTTAACTGCCAATATTTATTCAGACGCCCTTACGGATAACATCGAACTGAATGATGTGGGCTATCTCATTAGCTTGACGGGTAATGCGGACATCAATGCTTTTGCCATTAAAAAATTCGAAAAGCAGTTTGGTGAAAATGGAGCGTTTCGTTTGGCAAGTACCGAGGAAATCAATCATCCCGCCACATTACCTGAAAAAGGATTGTTCTCTCCGTCATATGATTTTATACGATTGCTGGAGACGGCAGAAAAGTACCCTTCCATCAATGAGGTTGATATTAAAGACAAGAAGCATTATGACACTTTGATTGACAAGGCGGAAAACGATTCGGATATCATTCCAATTTTCACCAAATCCCCTGATGGGAAAATCAACATCATGCCCAATGACTATAAAGATTTTACGCCAAAGACGGAAGGGCACAAATTGGTGTATTTGGGCAAGACCATGACGGAAGCCTAAAACCCAGAATACTTTCGTCAACACAAATCAGGGTTTGATGAATTTGCCGTGGACTTTAACACTGGAACAGACGTGTTTTGAAGACGAACGAATCGTTAGTCATTCAATTTCAAGACCGCCATAAATGCTTGCTGAGGAATTTCAACATTCCCTACCTGACGCATGCGCTTTTTACCCTTTTTCTGTTTTTCAAGCAGTTTTCGCTTACGGGAAATATCTCCTCCATAACACTTTGCGGTTACGTCTTTACGGAGGGCCTTGATGGTTTCCCTAGAAATAATTTTAGAACCAATGGCCGCTTGAATTGGGATATCAAATTGTTGTCTCGGAATCAACTCCTTCAATTTTTCGCACATTTTTTTACCAATGGTGTGGGCATTATCAAAGTGAACCAATGCGGATAAAGCGTCAACGGGTTGTGAATTTAAAAGAATATCGACACGCACCAACTTTGAAGTTCGCATGCCTATGGGGCTGTAATCGAAAGAGGCATAGCCTTTTGAAACGGTTTTCAATCGGTCGTAAAAATCGAAGACGATTTCAGCCAAGGGCATATCGAAAATAAGCTCTACCCGTTCCGTGGTCAAATAGGTTTGGTTGGTGATTTGACCTCTTTTTTCAATACAAAGGGACATCACATTTCCAACAAAATCTGATTTCGTAATTATAGTAGCCTTTATGTAAGGCTCTTCAACACGGTCAACCGTAGAGGGGTCTGGTAAATCAGACGGGTTGTTTACGATCAAAGGCGTTTCTCTATCCTTGGTCGTAAAAGCATGGTAGCTTACGTTAGGTACAGTAGTAATTACTGTCATGTTGAACTCTCGCTCTAAGCGTTCTTGGATGATTTCCATATGTAGCATTCCTAAGAATCCACAACGGAAACCAAAGCCTAATGCTGCGCTACTCTCTGGAGCGAATACCAATGAAGCATCATTGAGTTGCAATTTTTCCATTGAAGAACGCAGTTCTTCAAAATCTTCCGTGTCTACTGGATAGATTCCGGCAAACACCATAGGTTTTACATCTTCAAAACCTTCAATTGCATTTTGTGTTGGATTGATGGCATCTGTAATGGTATCACCTACTTTAACTTCCCGAGCATCTTTGATACCCGTTATCAGATAGCCTACATCTCCAGAAGAAATAGTTGTTTTGGGCACTTGAGAGAGTTTCAAGGTCCCAATTTCATCCGCAAAGTAATCCTTTCCAGTGGCTACAAACTTTATCTTTTGCCCCTTTTTGATTTCCCCATTAATAACTCTAAAATAGGTTTCTACTCCTCGAAAAGGGTTGTAAACCGAATCAAAAACCAAGGCTTGCAAAGGTTCATCAGGATTTCCTTCCGGAGCCGGAACGCGTTCAATGATTGCCGTGAGAATATCTTTTATGCCAATTCCAGTTTTGGCGCTCGCCGGAATCACTTCTTCTGGGTCACAGCCCAGAAGGTCTACAATATCATCAGTAACTTCTTCAGGGTTGGCGCTGGGCAAATCAACCTTGTTTAGGACAGGAATAATTTCCAAGTCATTTTCCAATGCCAAATACAGGTTGGAGATGGTCTGCGCTTGAATGCTCTGCGCCGCATCCACAACCAACAGAGCCCCCTCACAGGCCGCAATAGAGCGTGAAACTTCATATGAGAAATCTACGTGTCCGGGAGTATCAATCAGATTAAGAATGTAGGTTTCTCCCTCATGCTCATATTCCATTTGAATCGCGTGGCTTTTTATGGTAATACCCCGCTCTCGTTCCAAATCCATATTGTCCAGCAACTGGTCTTGCTTCTCTCGGTCTGAGACTGAGCCTGTGAAATCCAAAAGTCTATCGGCTAATGTGCTTTTCCCATGATCAATATGGGCTATAATGCAGAAATTGCGAATCTTTTTCATACCAATACAACGCTGTCGGTTTCGTCATTTCGCGTTGACTGCAAATATAGCTGTTTTCAACACCTTTTAAGAACGATGCAACGAATAGAAAAAGGCATTCCACAGCACTCTAAAATAATTTATTAGATTTGGTACCCTGACCCCAAACTCAAATGAAGCGCGCAATTCTTTTCCTTTTTTTGGCTTTTCTAGCGTTTCAGCCCATATGGTCCCAAAACTTTGAAATTTCAGGTAAAGTCGTGGACCAAGACAACGAACCCATACCGTTCGCAAACATTGTTTTATTAACAGTATCAGACTCTACATTTGTTAAAGGAACCGCTTCCGATGAAACGGGTATGTTTCGTTTGGATAAGGTTTTGCCTGACTTATATTATTTGCAAGCAAGTTTTATCGAAAATACGAGTGAAGTAGTTGCTCTTGACGTTAAGCAAACGATTTCTATTGGGGCTTTGGTAGTCGTAAATTCTACTAAACTTAGTGAGGTCGTTGTTCGCGGAAAGAAGCCTACGATTAGTCGGTTGCCCGACCGATTAATATTCAATGTGGAGAATACCGTTGTGGCAGAGGGCAGTTCTTGGGATATTTTGAGAAGTACCCCAGGGGTTATCGCAAATGAATCAAGGCTCTTGATTCGAGGAGAGGAAGCTACCGTTTTCATTAATAATAGAAGGGTACAACTCACCGGAAATGAAATCCAAGCCCTTTTGCAGGGTTTTTCGGGGAACAGTGTAAGTTCTGTTGAGGTGATTACCAACCCTTCTGCGGCATTTGACGCAGATACTGGACCAGTATTGAATATAAAAACCAACAAACCTTTGGTACCCGGATACAAGGGAAGCATCAACGGAAATTTTACCCAAGCGGTGTTTCCGAAATCTACTTTGGGGATGAGCCATTACTTCAAAACCAATAAATTGAATGTCTTCGCGAATTACAGTTTTACCAATCGAAAGGACCTCGTCAAAACAACAAAGGGGATTGATTTTTTTGAAGAAGACTTAACAACCAGTTCGATATGGAACACACAATATGAGCAAATCAATTCGGCCCTGACTCATAATGCGACGGTAATCGCTGACTATGATATCGACAAAAGGAACACGCTTAATTTTACGGCAAATATGGTTTTGAACCCAGATGAGGACCAAAACACAATACTCAATACCAACATATTCAATGGTCAACAAGTTCTGGACTCTACGTTTACAACGCAAAACCTATCAGATTTAAACCATAGGAATATTGGTTTGGACGTTAGCTACATTCATAGACTAAAAAAAGAGGGTGCGCAATTCAATTTTAATGTGCATTATACCGATTACCAAGGGGAGTTTTTTCAACAGCTGTCATCGGACTATTTCGATGCAACAGGAGTTTTTTTGAGAGACTTTGGATTCAATGCAAGCTCGGACCAAGACATCAATATTTTTACAGCTCAGGTAGACTTTTCGATGCCTTTGGAAAGTGGTTCGGTAGAAGCAGGCCTGAAACGTTCGGAAGTCAAATCTGAAAACCGGCTGATTTTTGATGACTTTTTTGGAAGCAGCAACACTGTGGATGAATCCCAGTCGGATATATTTGATTACGACGAAGAAGTATATGCAGTTTATGCGAGTTACTTAAAGGATTGGGAAAAGTGGTCCGTTAAGTTGGGCTTACGGGGAGAGTTGACACAAGCCACGGGGGTGTCAGCCACATTGGGTGAAACCACCTCCCAAGACTTCTTTGAACCATTTCCTTCGGTCAACATTCTTTATTCTCCTTCAGACAAGAACAGTTTTGCGTTTGATTATAGCCGAGGAATTCAACGACCGAAGTATAACGATTTGAATCCATTTCGTTTTTTCTACAATGAGAACGATTTTGAAGAGGGGAATCCTGGATTATTCCCAAGCTTTTCAAACAATTTCAATATTAATTACACGCTGAATAGCACGTATTTCTTTGATTTCTACTATCGTGATAACGGAGAAAACATTACCTATTTGGTCTTTCAAGATAATGACGCCAGAACCTTGCGGGAGTTGAAACAAAACGTATTGGCCAGTAAATCATACGGCTTTGATTTCACGGTGAGTAAAAACATCACCCCCAATTGGTTTTTGTATGCTTATACTTCCTTTTTTCATGAAGAGGAGACTTTTCTGGCTACAGAAAGTAACAATTTGGAGTTCACAGCTGAAGTAGATGGATTCTATGGTTATTTGGCAAATTACCTGACGCTTAGTGAGGATGGCACATTTACAGGAGAAATCACCATGACCTACCTCTCACAATTTTTATTCGGTTCTTATATATCGGATGACCAGCTCAATCTTACTTTAGGGTTGCGAAAGTCACTTTTTGACAACAGAATCACACTTTCTTTAGCGGCTGAGGATTTATTGGAACAATATATTCCAAGCTACAGGTCACGATACCTGAATCAAGACAACTTTTATCGGCGCCGCAGGGAACTACAATTCATTCGTTTCGGGTTCACCTACAATTTTGGCAACTTCAGGCTGCAAGACAACCAAAGGGGCATTGACAATACCGAAAGAAACCGTCTAGTCGACGAGTAACCCATTGATAATCTTTGTTTTTTGTAATTTTACGCCCTCGAAAAAAAGATTGTGGCTAAAATCGCTGACATACAACTCCCTGATTTTCCATTGCTTCTGGCACCCATGGAAGATGTAAGTGACCCTCCTTTTCGCGCTTTGTGCAAAGAACAGGGAGCAGACGTGGTATATACCGAGTTCATTTCCTCAGAAGGATTGATTCGTGATGCCGCTAAGAGTGTTATCAAGTTGGATATCTATGAAAAAGAACGTCCGGTTGGCATCCAAATCTTTGGTGCCGAACTAGACTCTATGTTGCAAGCGGTTGATATCGTGGAACGGTCCAATCCGGATATCATAGACATCAATTTTGGTTGTCCTGTTAAAAAGGTAGTTTGCAAAAACGCCGGTGCTGGAATTTTAAGAGATATTCCCTTAATGGTCAAGCTCACCAGTGAAATTGTAAAGCGCACCAAACTGCCCGTCACCGTAAAAACCCGATTGGGGTGGGATAACGACTCCATCAAAATAGTTGAGGTTGCTGAAAGACTTCAAGATGTCGGTATTAAATCAATAGCCATTCACGGTAGAACGCGAGTTCAGATGTACAAGGGCTCTGCGGATTGGAAACCGATTGCTGCAGTAAAAAATAACCCGAGAATGTTTATTCCCGTATTTGGTAATGGTGATGTGGATAGTCCAGAAGCAGCGGTTAAGATGAGGGATGAATATGGTTTAGATGGCGCAATGATCGGCCGTGCAAGCATTGGAAACCCATGGTTTTTTAAAGAAGTCAAACATTTTTTTGAAACAGGCACCCACTTGATGCCACCGACCATGGAAGAGCGAGTTACTGCAGCTCGGCGACATCTTCAAATGGCCATTGACTGGAAGGGTGAAAAGCTTGGTGTTTTTGAAACCCGGAGACATTATACCAATTATTTTAAGGGAATTCCACATTTCAAAGAGTATCGCATGAAAATGGTAACTAGCGACGACGCCGGAGATGTTTTCAATGCTTTTGATGAGGTGTTAGAACGTTTTGGAGACCACCAATTCGTTTAGGTGTCCAGTAGTTTCTTTGAGATTCTGCTACTTGCGATTTTTGAAGAAATGAGCCCCAACACGACAATTGTACCCATTACTACAAACAGGTTTAGCGCATTGAATTCCACAGGATAGGGTAAAGTGGGTGTTACGGGAACCCAACCAAATAAGATTTGGCTGAAGACCAAAAGCGACCCCAAAACCACCCCTATCAACCCGCCAAAGGAGGTAACCAAGACACCTTGAATAAAATAAACCCTTCTCAACTCTTGTATAGTGGCACCGAAACTATGAAGGGTTTTTGAGTTTTGACGTTTGTCCAAAATCATCATGATAATAGCACCAACAACATTGAAAAGCGCAATAATCAAAACTAGGGTAAAAATTAGATATGTAGCTAGGTTTTCTGTATTCAACATGCGATATAATGTGCCGTTTTGCTCTTTTCTATCCAGTACCAACACTTCGCTACCCAAAATTGCTTTGATGTCGGCTTTCATTTCCGGAATAAGGTCTTGATTGTGTAATTTAAAATTCAAACCAGAAACTTGGAGCGAATCCTTTTGAAGAAATTCTTGTACCACGTTGAGTGGGTCAAAAACATATTTCTTATCCAAATTCTCTTCTACCGCGTAAACACCACTAACCACTAGTGAAAGTTGATTAAACGGCCGTTCAGTGCTCAATGCCTGTTGGTTAATGCTTCCTTTTCCTGGTTTAGGCACCAATACCGATAAGGGATTGCGATAGTTTTCAGGAGGCACCCCTAAAATATTGTAAACCCCGATGCCGATTACTGCGTTGTATTCCGTAACACCCCAGTTTCCAAAATAAAGGGTGCTATCGACACCTGTGACGGACCGATAATTACCATCAATCCCTTTGATATATCCGATATGGCTCTTTCCTTTAAAGGTAAAATAGGCCCTCTCTTCAATTTCTTTGGATACTGCTATCAAATTCGGTAGGTCTTCTAACGCATTTTGTTGTTCAGGGCTTACCGTAAAAAATTTTCCAGAAGAAGGAGTCACCTTTAGGTCCGGGTCAAAAGCATTGGTAAAAGAAAGGCTAAATGTCTTTAATCCAGCGAAAGCGGAAAGAACGATAAACAAAGCTGCAGAACCGATTACAATCACCAAAAAGGTAACTAGGTTGATAATGTTCACAGCATTTTGACTGCTTTTGGAAAAGATATAACGCCGTGCGATGTAAAATGGAAATCCCAAAAGTTTAGGATTTCTTTCGTTTGTCCAAAAGGTCACTATTTTCAATGGGATTGTCTTCGCCCTTCAAAGACTGTTCTATTTGGTCGATGTAGTCCAAAGAGTCATCCAAATAAAATTGTAGCTCAGGCACCCTACGCAATTGGTTTTTGGTCCGTTGGGATAGCTCATGGCGAATAGTAGGCGAATTGGCTTTTATGCCTTCCAATAAGGTTTGTGCCGACGTATTGGGAAAAATACTGATGTATACCTTAGCAATGGAAAGGTCTACCGTTACCTTTACTTGGGTTACCGAAATCAAGGTGCCTTGCAAACCACCTTCAGTAGCGGCCCTTTGCAAGATGTCCACCACATCTTTCTGGATAATTCCTGCGATTTTACGTTGTCGTTGCGATTCCACACCGCAAAGTAAAACAATATCAAAGGAACGGCATCAAATATCAACTAGTTTGTAACTTTAAGGAGAATTTAGGAAGGTGTTTTATGCATAAGATTGAACATATTGGAGTAGCGGTCAAGGATTTGGAAGCATCAAACGCTTTATTTGAGCAGTTGCTTGGCGTTGCGCCATACAAACAAGAAGCGGTAGTGTCGGAAGGGGTAACCACCTCCTTTTTCAAGTCTGGTCCAAACAAGGTAGAGTTGTTGCAAGCGACAAATTCGGATAGCCAGATTGCTAAGTTTTAGGATAAAAAAGGAGAAGGTAATAATCAAATTGCTTTCTCGGTAGAGGATATTGTTTCAGAAATAGCACGACTTAAAAAAGAAGGGTTTACAGTATTGAATGAAACCCCAAAGAAAGGTGCGGACAATATGTTGGTGGCCTTTTTACATCCAAAAACCACAAATGGTGTGTTGGTAGAGCTTTGCCAAAAAATGACATAGCAGGGGATGTGTCCGTAGCTTGTAAGGGAGTAAAATAAGTGCTAATATTGCATCCGCTTTAATATAGGTCCTATAGCTCAGTTGGTTAGAGCACCTGACTCATAATCAGGGGGTCCATGGTTCGAGCCCATGTGGGACCACTGGGAAATTTTAAATATTCCCTAAAAGCCTGAAAATGAACTGTTTTCAGGCTTTTTCATTTTTATTGATTTCATATAAAATCATATGAAATCAACCGTTCTGGTGAGTGATTCGGTGAGTACTTTTTTATTCGCAAAAATGCCACCCAAACTATGTTAAAGAATTGATATTCAATTCTTTGTTCGGATTTGCAAGTGATATTAATAAT
>CALBPG010000215.1 GCA_937899065.1 uncultured Allomuricauda sp. | reverse complement strand
TCTGATGTCTGATGTCTGATGTCTGATGTCTGATGTCAGATGTCTGATGTCTGATGTCTGAAGAAACTATTTCTTGATTTACATCAATATTTAGCCCAGCGCCTTGCCTGAACTTTGCTGTAATCAAAAAACGAACAGTTATGGCAAGCTTGTATGTAACCCCCGAAAATCAAATCCAAAGGTTGAATGAAATGCTTCATCAAATGAAGTCCTGGCAGCAATTGGATAGTGCAAATCTTACTAGCCGACCGAACCCTGAGTCCTGGAGCCTTATCGAAGTCGTAGAACATTTGAACAAGGCGTATACCATCTATGTGGACAAGGTCGATACAGCTATTGCCAACTGCCCCGAAATTCAAGGAGCACCCAAACCTTTTAAAGCGCGGGCTTGGCAAAAATTTGTAATTGAAGGGCAACGACCCAAAAATGGTAAACGGCCTTGGAAAATGAAAACCTTAAAGCGTTTTCAACCTTTGTTGGATGTCAAAACACTTACGGCTGAAGACGTCAAAACGATTTTAGAACGCTTTTTTGAATTGCATGAGCATCTGAAGACTTCAATTCTTTTGGCTAGAGTCAAGCAAGTCAAAGCTCATAAATTTTCATCGGCTATTGGGCCTATAGTGAACTTTTACCTTCCGGAAGGTTTTGAGTTTCTGTTGTGCCATATGGAACGACACTATGTGCAGATTGAAGAAGTCTTGGCGTCTATCAGTGATAATTGAGACCAAATGCCCCTCAACTACCGTTTTGTTGGAGAATTAAATCCCTAGTGTCATTTGGTGTTTGACCTTGTGATATTGCAAACATGCTTTGATACATGCTTTTAATTCCTCCTCAGGGACTTTTTGGTCCAATGGGAAAACAATAGCCCTACTACCTTCATAGGTAAACGTATGACCAAAAACTAGTCGAAATGTATCTACTAACCTGCTGGTGCACTGAAAGTACATGGCATATTGGTCTGGGGTCTTTTCTTTGTAATCCATTCGGAGCGTGCTTCCATTTTTTGTGATAAAACTAGGTTCGCCCCATTTTAAGGTCTCTTCTAAAACAGCTAAGTCTGTCATCTCTTCTGCTGTTTCAAGAACCAATTTCCTCAAATACTGCATCTTACCTCGAACAGCTTCTGGATAGTTTTCAAATAGGGTATTTACTCTAGGGTCGGTTTTTAGGATTAGGTTGCCCATCGTTACAAGTTTTAGGCAAAGGTAATTGTCGGTTGTGTTAAGGGTATGTCAGGGGTGTTTTAAACGCGCACTTTAGATTGAACTTTTTCTTCCTATGATGGTAAATCCAAAAGATAAACCTAAATATGTATTCTTTACTGTTCCGACAACTTCACCATTGTCGATTTGAATGTCTGCCGTTGGAATAAGATTGTATTCCAAACTAATTCTGGTGTTTCGCAATGCTACTCCACCTCTAAGTAAAAGGCCCAATTGGTTTTTAATGCTCCCATCCAATATGGTTTCTATCCCTTGCGATACATCTACCGTACTCAATACATAGTATCCGACACCTAATCCTAGGTATGGTCTGGTGGGCGCATAATTCAAGTAGTAATCAAAAGTGGGTACAAAGGAAATCACTGCGTTGTCGTTTTCTTCATCGATAAAAAATCGAGTTCCACTGATGGTTTCAAATTCCTGTGAGTTGACGGCTATTCCAAACCTTAATCCAATAACTGAACGCGTTGAAATCTCAAGATGGGGTTCAACACTGAACAACAGTCCTAAGTTTTCAGATTGGGTTTTTATGAGCAAGCCAGGTTCGACTCTCAATTTCGTTTGGGAATTCCCCAGAAACCATCCTGATAAAAAAAGTAGTAAAATCCATTTTCTCCTGTTAACAGGCTTGAGAAAAGTTGCATTCATAAAGTTCTATAGCGTTTTCGTTTGCTACTAGAACGTTTTTCGTCTTTCCTAATTGTGGTTATTCAAGTTCTCCCCGCGCTTTTAGGAATTCAAATATCTTTTTATCTACCGCTGAAATAATATCCAAATCTTTATAGTTGAGCCATCGGATTTCTTCAATTTCAGAGGTGGGTTTTAAGGTCCCTTCGAATTTGGCCCTGTAGCACGTCATTTTGACCAAAACCCCTTCTTTTGCGCCATCGGATTGGGCTTTGAAGGTTCCAACGTATTCAACCGTGTTTTTATCGATTCTTACATCCAATTCTTCAGCTACTTCTCTTACCAAAGTTTCTTCATCAGTTTCACCACGTTCTCTTTTTCCTCCGGGGATGTAGTATTTCGTTTTTCCTTTGGATTTGGTACTTAAAACTTGTCCGTTTCTGGTTTCGATAAATGCTATTTTGTCGATTTCGGTCATTCACTGCGATTTTGTCCAACTTACAACCACGGGATTCTTTAAAAACTATTCGGCGCATACAATACTGCTTTTCGTACTTGGCCTCGTAATGCTTACAAAAAAACTTTGCTTGAACGCCCAGATCCCTTGCTATTTGGAAGTGTAAAGGTATGATTAGTCTCTCACGCGTGATAAGGTTGCTGTTTTTCCAAGCAATGAAATACCTAAATACCCTCTCATTTTTAGGATGCTTCCATTGTTTTCCAACCACATTTTTCCAGAGTAATTACCCCCATTTTCAATAGAATAAACCTCTCCGTTTATCCATTTATCGTTTTTGAAAACGAAGTCTTTCATAAAAACAATTCCGACTACATTTCTACTCTGAAGTTTTTCATTGGGATTTTCCGTATCCAAACGCGCATCTTTCCGCCAAATGATTTTACCAAAGTATCTATTGTCTTTTTTGAAAATTTCTATTTTTCCTTCTTTGGTCTCCGTCCAATATTGCCCGATTATCTTATCGCCTGCTGACTGTGAAAAAGATAGACTTACAATCAGTCCAAGTATTAAGGTCAGTACTAACTTTTTCATAGGATATGCTGTGATTTTAATTCTTCAATGCCTTTTTGAAAATCGATGACATTTTGGTAACCCAATTCGTTTCTTGCCTTTTGATCAGATACCGAAAACTCAGTTCCCATTAAACGAATCATCAAAGGCATCACGGGAGGTCTTGATTTAAGTCCTAAAATCTTCCATATCCCACCAAACACATGTGCAAAAAATAGTGCTACACTCCTTGGAAGTTCTTTTTCCCCAGGGTCAAGACCTTCAGCCTGCAAGATTGCCGTGAACGTTTCTTTCACAGATCTTCTGTCACCATCGGTCACAAAGTAGGCTTGACCACCCTCATCAGATGACAAGGCGGCAAGAACGGCACTTGCCAAATTCTTTACGTGAATGGTAGATAATATTTGATGACCCCCACCAATCCATCTCCATTTGCCATTTTTCACATTTTCGAGTAAATCATCGTAATGATGGTTGTTGGGTCCCCATATCGCCGGGGGACGAAGCGAAATCGTCTTGAAGGACTTGCTATTGGCTTTTAAAACCGCCTTTTCCGCAATGGCTTTTGTTTTCGGGTACAATGCCTTCGGAAATTGTTTGCCCGCATCTTTTTCAGTTAGGTTTACGATGGGAGACCCTGGCACTACGGGTGCAGCACTGATGTAGACAAACCTTCTAATGCCATTTTCTATTGACTTCCGAAGCAAATCTTCAGTGGCTTGCACATTGATTTTGTAGAATAACGCCTTATCATAGCTTAAGTCCATATGCGCAGCCGAATGCAGTACGTACTCACACGCTCTCAAAGCATCCGCAGTGTTTCTTGATAGCGAAGTGAGATCATCAATTACGGGAATAGCGCCTAAGTCTTTTACGATTTCTGCGGAGGTTGTGCTTCTGGCCAAAGCGAAAACCTGAAACCCCCGTTCAATAAGTATTGGAATAATGCTTTGCCCCACAAACCCGGAGCCGCCTGTTACAAATATTTTCATATCCCAAAACTATCGGGATAAAGTGACGAGGAGTTAGCTTAAAAAGTCGTTTGATTGTACCAATCAGACGTTATTGGCTGAATGTGGAAGGCACAATGCCAAAGATTTTTTTAAATGCGCTAGTGAATTTAGAAGGGTGTGAATAGCCGAGTTCATAGCTCAATTCACTTACGGATTTACCCTTGCGCTTCAACTCGTCTTTGGCATAGTCGAACTTGATTTTCTGATGGTACTGAATGGGAGCTTTTCCAAAAACCTGTTTAAAAGTTGCTTTGAACTTTGTTGTTCCCATACCAGCAATCCCCGCAAGAACTTTAATGGAAGGAATGTCTTGGGCCACAGGGTTTCTCAAATGCGCCGAAGCGAGAAACAGTCCTTTTACGTCTGCTGGATGTAAGTGCTCATACTTTGAAGGGAGTTCACGATTCTTTAGCTTTTCGGTTACATCGGCCAAAAACTGCATTAAATAGACATTGGCCCTTATCTTGTTGCCTTTGGATTCCATAATACCCTTCAAGCTGGTTTCCATTCCATAGTCCAAATCTTCGTAGAGCAATGCACTTTCAGAGTTTCGTAATTTGAAAATGGTCTCACTTTCGTATTGTGTAAAGAAGTCTCGATGTAACCGAATCAGCACAATCTCAAAATCTGAATCTTTGGGGCTTGAACTGAATACGTGCGTGTCTGGCGTATAAAACAATAGGCCTGAAGGTAAAAATTTCTGAAAGTTGATTTCTTGATTGTTAACGGTTTTTTTGATAGCAGATTTGGAGAGATTGATATTGAACAGCAACCATTCGCTATTCTTAGGATTAGTGGATTTCAAATCAACATGCTCAGAAATCCTACACTTTAAATGGTAAAACTCTATTGTGTTTGGGAAGCGATACAACTCCATCCGTCCCATACCCAGTGTGGATGGTAAGACCAGGGTATCATCGGTGACTTCGACATTCAGCTGTTCGGAAAATTGATGTAGAATATTATTCCTTATGTCTATTTCAAAGTTCATTGCTAGTTGAGCGCCTTATGATAGGTTCAGTTGTAATCCATAAATTAATTGTTAGGTGAAGTTCGGGAATTTCTGTAGCCTATGCCCCATCAATCACAAAACAAATATGCCGGAGAAACTATATCGCCTACCCTATTGACAAACAAAAACCTGCTTGTCGGATTTGTCTTGAAACACCTCTTCTTCAAAACTGCCAAACTTTCCTAGAATGGTAAATCCACTAACTTTTACATAGGCATTCAATTCTTGGGGATAGAACATGCGCATATCCAGGTTTTGGATGGAATCAAACTCTCCGTTGATGAAATAATGCCACTCAATCCGGTTGATTTGGGTTTGGTTCCCATAATGCATACGTTCCTGAACGGTGACATCCCGGCCATCCTCAGTAGTGAATTGTGCCACTGGTTTTAGCCCTTTTTGGCCCGCTACCATAAACTGGATATCGGGATTAAAACAATCGAAAATAAATGTTCCGCCCTCGTTTAAATGCGCTTTGACCTTGGCAAAAGCCTGAAAGAGGTCTTCGTTTTCATAAAGGTGATGGATGGAATTAAAGGGAATGAAAATCAAATCGAACTTTTCAGGTAAATCAAGTTTTCTAATATCTGCCTCAATAAATTCAATTTCAAGTGCTTCAGCAGAAGCCTTTTCACGTGCCTTTTCCAGCATGGAAGCTGTAAAATCCACCCCCGTTATGTCATATCCTTCTTTGGCTAGGGGAATGGTCAATCGGCCAGAACCACAACATAGTTCCAATATACGAGCGTCTTTGTTTTTGGGCATCCACCGTCTGTAGAAATCCAAATCATTTATGTCGGTATTCATGGCGTCGTAAATGTTCGCGTCATAAATCAACTCGCCTACGGTATATTTCTCCTTCATCGCTTGGTCCTAAAAAGGTTTTAGTATAGTTTGAATGGATGAAGTTCGGAAATTTTTAATTCACATTATGCACTTAAGGACCTTGGGTCAATTGCCCTTGTTAAATAGGTCCATTAAAATCCCAATCCCAAGAAGCAATACTGAGCCTGTGGTGGTACCAAAGAGATATGCCAGAAAGGCCTAAAAATAACTCAGCACCTTATTTTTCTGAAAGAAGTTTCCAATGGCCCATGTCGAATAGACTATTACCGCCAAATAGGCCGCTCCCTTCACATCAAGACCCGTTGCGCTTTCCAAAATGCCGAAAAGCGTAAAAATCAAATTCCCCACGCCAATGGCAAAAAACATCAAAATGAATATCTCATAAAGATTGAATTTGGATTTCAAAAAGAACAACCTAGCCCAAAATCCGATGAAGAAGGCCAAAACAATATTGAAAACACCAAAATTCTGTCCAACCCATTCGAAAACCGTCCTTATGCCTTCACTTTTGACCTTATCTGGTGAGGAACCGGTTTCAAATCCGAAGATTTGCTCACTTATCACAAACAACAAGGAGCTAAAAATCACAAAAATGATGGGCTTGACCAGTCTCTTTCGGTCATACAGCAAAAACTCGCGAACGGTTTGCCCCGGTCTTATGAATAACTCGCGGATGGTATAAAACAGACCTTTATCGAAGTTTAAAACACTACTGATTTCATTCCAAATGTATTTTTTGTCAATACGTTCGAGCGTTTGGCGACTCTCCTTGGGTTGGTGTTCTTCCATTCGAGCTAAGGTTTCCTTTTGATGAAATATATCGATAAATACATGAATTTCTGGAATTTTCGACCGGTACTGGCTTGAACAATTCCGTCATGCGTTTTCAGCTATGTCTTTTGGGTACGCTTTTAATGAGGTAGTAGTTTAGAACATCCTTTATTTTCTAACCCCGGCAGGTCTGTTTTCTTGACCTTCCAAGTCCCTCAAACTATCCCCAAGTTCCGTTCTTTTAAGGTTCGCGAGGCTGGCAATGGTTTGCACGACTTCAGGGTATAGCTGCGCCACATTATTGCTCTCGCCGATATCTTTTGAGAGGTCAAAAAGTTGAATCTCATTTACTTCATTAAAGTCATATACTGCCGGAAACCCTCCCTTTCCGCCTTCACGTCCATTCAACGACTTGTATGTTCTGGGGTAGTACAACTTCCAGTTTTTGTACCGAACCCCATGCAATTCGTTGATGTTGTAGTAGAAATAATAGGCCTCATGAGGGCTATCTTCAGTCTTTCGCATCAAGACCACGGTAATATTCTTGCCATCTATTTCTTTTTCTGGCAAGTGCGATTGAGTCAAATGCGCAATGGTGGGCAAAATATCTATGGACATCAATGGGGTGTTAATGACTTGATTCGCAGGAATTTTGTTCGGGTACCGTATGATGCAAGGTTCCCGTTGCCCGCCTTCCCAGGCGGTTTGCTTGCCCTCGCGTAGCGGATGGGCCGAACCGGCATGTTCCCCATAAGAAAGCCAAGGGCCATTATCCGAGGTGAAGATGACCACTGTATTGTCATCTATGCCAAGTGTTTTGATGGTTTCCAAAATCTGGCCCACGCTCCAGTCAATTTCCATGATGACATCCCCATAGCGTCCTCTTTTGGATTTTCCCTTGAATTTATCGGAGACGAACAACGGCACATGAGGTTGTGGATGCGCCACATATAAAAAGAAGGGGTTTGCTTTGTTCTTTTTAATAAACGACACACTTCTTTCGGTCAATTGGGTGGTCAGCATCGATTGGTCAACCAAGGTGTCGATGATTTTTTCATTTTCGTACAAGGGCAATGGTGGAAAATCAAAAACGGTTCCTTGTTCAGGGTGATAGGGCCACATGTCGTTGGAATAGGGAATCCCGTAGAATTCATCGAAACCCTGTTTGTTGGGCATAAAATCAGGATGGTCGCCCAGGTGCCACTTTCCAAAAATGGCAGTCGCGTAGCCTTGGTTCTTCAACATTTCGGCCATGGTGAGTTCTTCCAAATGCAACCCTGTGGTGTTTCCAGGGCCAAGGGCCAAATGAATTCCAATTCGATTGGGATAACACCCGGTTAGGATAGCGGCTCTCGAGGCGGAACAAATGGGTTGGGTCGCATAAAAATTAGTAAGCCTCACCCCTTCTTGGGCCATCGCATCCAAATTTGGCGTTTCGATATCTGGAGACCCATAACACCCAACATCGTTATACCCTTGGTCGTCCGTAAAAATAAGGATGACGTTAGGGGGACCAGAAGAAGTGGTTTCTGCTGCTTTTTTTGGTGCCGTGTTGCAGGAAAGCACCAAGGTGGTAAAGAGTAATAAGACTATGGATTTGGTCATGGTGGCGGTTTTTATGCTGTGTGAAGTGAAGTTCGGGATTTCCAATCACAATTACATATACTCCATGTGCGCATCAATCTATCCTTCTAAATCGCATCACTTTTTCGTCACTAATCCTATGCGGTGTTCCCGGTTTTAAATAGTGGTCAAAGGTGCCATCGCCATCAAAATTCCCCAATTGAATAATTTTAAGTACCACTCCATTGTCGTTTATCGCATAGTACAAACAACTATCGGCCCACATTATTTTTAGTTTCTCCGTTTTACCAAAGGATTTGGTGTGTTCAAAATCAATTCCTTTTTCTTTGAATCGAATTAGGGTGTCCATGCCATCCGTAAATGTGCCATACTTGACTTTGCCACACTCCATTGCGTTACGTACAATAGCGATGTTTTCTTTCTCCAACAAAGATCTATGGGGTTCTTCAGGTTTATTATAATAAAACCTCTGATAGATAAAAACGCCAAAGGGCAGAAGAAGCGCCAATACAATTCCAGCAATTTTGGCGCCGGCGGCCCCCACGGCCAAGTTCAGAGGGTTTTTGAGTACCCCAAATACTAGGGCATACACAAAAGTCGCTAGCGCAAAAATTCCAACCAGGTTTAGAACGGGGTACTTATTCAGCAATTCGGAATTTCTTCCCAAAAACAAGGCGAAGTAAAACAAGATTCCAAAGAGGGCCGGTATTTTTAGATTCTTTGGTAAATCGTTTCGCATAAATGAAGGCCAACTTTAAAACATGTTCCGTTCGAGTAAAGTTATTTATAAAATAACATCGGATACGATTTTTGCCTTAGGCTAAAATTGCTGTTTCTCCGTTTGAAGTATTTGCGGAAAAGTACTTTCTAGTCTTTCTTTCCTTTTTTCGTCTTTACAATGACCACCCCGTTGGGCGCTTTGTATTTTTTCATGGCTTGCTCGTCTTTCACCACTTCAATGCTTTCAATATCATCGGGAGCTAGCTTTTTAAGGGCTTTCCGGTCAGACTTTTCTCCATCCACGATAATCAGCGGTGCTTTCTCCTTTTTGCCCTTACTTTTTATCTTGACCTTATAGCCGTCCAAATCCTTTTTTGTAGTAACGAGTACCACCCCATTTTTCGCATTGTACTCTGCTATAGCCTTCTCTCCTTTAATCACATTTATGGATTCGATTTTGTCTTTGTCAATCAATTCCAAAGGAAAGTCAAACTTTTTTCCGTCTACATAAATATCAGGGTTCGCGCCCTCCTTCAAATCAATGTGAAGATTTACATTTTGCTCTTCATTTTCCTTGTTTTCTTGTCCTTGCAGTAGTGAAATCGCCAGTAGCGTCACACAGAATGTCGATAGTATTTTTTTCATTTCTCTTTTTTTTAAGGGTTATTCTGAGGCGGTATACACCGTTATCATTTCATTTTCGTAAATCACTTCGCGTTCGGTCACTTCTTCGGTCGTTTCGGGAAACAGCTCCAAGGCTTCATTCAGCAAAGCTTCCTTTTCGGAATAGCTGAGTTCTTTTTGCCCCAAATTGCCCATGGCCAAAGCAACCAAAACCAGTACTGTAGCTGCTGCCGATAACATAACGACAACCTTCTTTCGCCTGCTACGGGTTTTCGGCTCGAACGATTCCCACAACCTATCATTCAAATCTTTTGGAGGTTCTATTTTGTTGTTTTTAACGAAGGTGGACCAGGCCTCCCATAAAGGCTCCGTTTCTTTGGTCTGCTCTAACAACAACCGTTCTTCCTCCAAAGTGGTCTCCCCTGCTTTGTAGGCCTCAAGCAACTTTTTCAATTTACTTTCTTTCATAGCTATATATTTTTTCCAGTGCTACGGTTACCTGTTTTCGGGCTCGCGATAGCAAGACCCGCACGTGTGGCACATTCAGTTTTGTAGCTGCGGCAATTTCGGTGAATTCGTACCCATCCAAATCACGCATAATCAAAACTTCGCGTTGTTGCTCGGGTACCTTTTCCAGTATTTTTCGGATGATGGTATTGAGTTCTTCCCACTCCAAAGATTCCTGTCCGTTTTCAGATTTTAAAACAGTTAGGTGCGCCGTGGAATCAGCTAGTTCTGGTCTCTTTTTGCGCAGTACATCAAAACAGTAATTCCGCGCAATTAAAAACACCAAGGCTTTCGGGTTGGGATGTTGCTCAATGGTATCGCGCTTTACCCAGAGTTTTAACATGATTTCTTGAAGGGCATCTTCTACGTTCGCACGTTTGCCCAGCAAGCGCGCCACCATAGGATACAATTGCTCCGATAACGAAAAAACCTTGCGTCTAAACTCTTCTTTGTTCATCCTATTTCAATAACGCGAAAAGGGATGAGGCCATAACAGAAAGGTGTGTTTATTTTTTTGGGTGGTGGGATGGGATGTTTAATATAGATATAGATTTCAAAACATAAAAACGGCCTGAGTTCGCACTCAGACCGCTTCTATCTAAATTCGGTGTTTAGTGATGAAATGTCTATTCGGGTTTTATCGTATAATCAATGTCTATGGGTGTAGGACCTTGTGCTTCACCAATGAGTCGACGCAACTGCAATCTAAAACGTTCAACTATGTCGCGTTTCATCATCCATCTTCTAAAATCTCCTGGCGAGGTATTGTGATCTAAAACAGAACCGTAGCCGCCAGGTGCCTCCACATCATATCGAACAGGAAACTGTAACCAGGTTCCTTGAAACTCTTCAGAAAGCATCCAATTTAGATATAATTTTGCTGCAGCTTTGTGCTTGGCTTGCGTGGGAATTGCAGCTGTCTGAAACCAGGTCAGGAAGAAGTCATTTTTGGGTAATAAAAACTTTGTTTTCTGGCCCGGGAATGGTTCAAACGCCCAAAAAGTAGTAAAACTTGCAGCAAACCATCCTTTGTTAATGGCTACATAAGGCCATGCCGTACCACGAATCCATGTAGGTTCGTTCGCCACCAATTTCTCAATATATTCCCATCCGTATTGTTCTTTTAAGTGCCAAAACTGATACAGTACCGCATCATCATCATGAGGATAGGTCAGGATGATTTTCCCTTTTAATTCCGGATTCAGATAGTCCAGTGCATCTCTAGGAGCTTCTATATTTCCCAAAACTTCTGGGTTTACATAGTTACTAAAGGTTACTCCATAAACACTCGTCCAATACCCGTTTGGGTCTTTATGGTCAGGGAATACCTTGTCCCAATGTTTGGGTTTGTAAGGCTCAATCAACCCTCGTTCTTTGTAGTATTCAAAGTCGTGCAGGGTTTGAAACTGAATCACATCTGGCACGTTCTTTTTCCCTCCTGCTGCTCTGGCATTGTCGTAGCGCGGCGCATGATTAATGCTCACATCAACGGTATGCGTTACGTTTAATTTTGGGAATCGCTTTTTGAACTTATCCAAATAATAATCTATCTGGTCTGGCTTATCGCCACCAGCTCTAAGCACAAACTCACCACCTTCTTCTAAGGCATCCTTATACAATTCGTCCAATGATTTCGTTTCCATCTCTACGCGATTGGTCTTGATCACTTCTTGTGCCTTAAGCTGTGAGCCAATCACTAGTAGCACAACGGCAACGGCTGTTCTTTTTGTAAATTTCATAATCTTGATATTTTAATTATTCGGTAATCCCCTTTGCGAATTGGTAAGACCGTTCTACAATGTGTTTGGCAACCTCCAATTCCTCTTGATTTCGTGGTGCGTACAACATGATCATAGTGGGTGGCAAATAGCCTCTTTTAATCAAGGGATGCCATTCACCCCAACCCTTCTCAATAATGGTTTCCGCATCTTTCGTAGGGAGTCCCAAATGCATGCTTAGGTCAGGATGCGGATGAAAGTGGGCAAACTCGGTCCCGATCATAAAGGCATCGCAAGCTTTGCAGGCATGCTCTTGTTCCATCCAAAGGGCAACGGAACCAGGCACCGAAATTGCGCTAGGCTTTACAACAATATCGGAGAGTGTGAACGCCCAAGTTTTTAAATCTTCCACAAAAGAGGGGTCTTCCGGTTGTTGATTCAGTTGCTGGTGGGGGTTGGTGTCCGTGGTCGACGGACGGTCGCCATCCCTTTTTGGCATATTGTCCCATGTGATCTGTGTATCCATATGTTTTCTTTCTTTTTTGGTATTGAATTTTTTTGAAGCGGGGGTCATTAGAAAGACGGAAATAACCAGAATAATACGTGTGCTATTTTTCACTTTCCAATCTATCGCGCTTTGTTTGTCACGCAAAGATTAGAAGCCAAATCACCAAAAAAATTAATGTAGTTTAAGAAAAGAGAGGGCTTGAACGTGAAGTATTTGCAAGCTTATTTTTTCCTTCGGAGCATGCTCAAAAATTCGGGCGTAATGCCTAAATAGCTCGCAATTTGCTTTTGCGAAATGCGTTGGGATAGGTTTGGATAGTGCCCCAAAAAGTGGCGATAACGCTCTTCAGCCGTGTAGGATAAATTTTGTAGAATTCTATTTTCATGGGAAAACATCGTATTGCGAAACAGTACGCGTGTATACGCCACAAATTCGGGAATTTCTTTGAGCAACACATCCCAATTTTCTCTTGAAATGGCCAATACGGTCAAGTCTTCGAGGGCTTGGATATTGAAAGCAGCAGGGGTTCTTTTAAGGTAGCTTTGTAAATCGCCAAACCACCAATCTTCCATCGAAAAGGTGATGTTGTGCTCAACCCCATTCAAATCATGTATATATGTTCGAACGCAGCCGTTAAGTATAAAATAGACCTCGTTAACAGTATTGGAGATGTGCAGTACATGTTCTTTCTTGGAAAAACGCTTTTCAACAAATCTGTCGCATAATTTTACCAATTGCTCGTCTGAAATTACGACGATATTTTTTATGTGTTTCGCTAGTGCGTTCATGAAAGCATGCTGCCCAAATTTGAGCTAAAAAACGATTTTCTAATGCGTTTGGTTCCCATAATTGAAGTTAAACCTTTTCAATCTAAAGCTCAAGATAGGCCTCTAGGCGAGATTAATTGAATTTCTCTCTTTATTTTTTCAGTCCAGTTTTCATCATCAGGTTCGACAATTATGGCTTTAAAATGATATCGTTCTGATTCGATTGCGACACCCGTTAAATCGTCAACATGAATGTCAAGCCCATAGGCCGGTGGAAATTTTGATGAGTTTATATTTCGAGCTTTCAACTCACGTTGATTCTCTGTTTGGTTAACAATTCTGTCTACTTTGATTCCGTAATACCTTAAAGTCCGTCTTATTTTTCTTTTTGTTCGAAAGGACGTGGTATAAATATGAACATTGTGTCCCTCACTTTGTAATTCAGTAATAAGCTCACACGCTCCTTTTCGAATTTCTTCAATTCCGAGAAACCTTGCTATGCTGCTCCTGTTTTCGGTTTCAAATTCTTCACCATTCGGAATTAAGGTGCTATCAAGGTCGAAACTTATGTTCATTTCCAATAATAATACAAACGAATCCTATAAGTTGAAGCACCGAAAATCATAGATAATTTTGAAAACCTTTCATGTGACTCCCAAATGGTACTTCTTGAAAGGTAATCTGGTCCTCCATAATCCGACTTGGTTTCTTGTGGTTTAGTATCTTGTTTATTAGGTTGCCCAAACTCTGAAATTAGCTGTTGTTTAATTCGTTCGTATTCTGAGTTGTAATCTTTTAGTTTTTTGCTTTTCAATTTCAAGTTCCCTTGCTTATTTGAGGGACTTCCATATCGATTATTTTCCCAATCGTAACTTACATATCTTAATACTGAGTCAGGTTTTGAGAAAAAATATTCAGCATAAACAGTCAAAATACCATCCCCTTCTCTTTTGACGATTATTGGGTTGGCCATTTCAAACTCATTTACTCTAGGATACATACTTTCTGATAGGCTAACATTCTGATTTAAGAACTCAGAATTGGAGTTTAACTTGGATTCGAAATCCTTTACTTTTTTGATTTGAGACTGTTTTGTCCATACATCCAATTTTTTTGAACTGGAGCAGCTCGAGGCAATTACCCCAATTAATATTAGAAGTGTAAATCTTTTAACCATTTATATTTAAGAGATGTTTTTATTCTAAAGAATAATCAATGACCACACCAATATAAGTACTCCATTGTTGAACACAACTCAGTGTTTTAATAGTATTGGGGTATGCTCATCATGCATTGCACATAATAGATTGATGTTAGCAATTTTTATCTGTTTCTTATACGGATTTCGTTTACATCAGACATGGGTCGAACGATTGATTCTTGGTTGTTAAGGTCGTAGAGAAATATATATTTCTCGGAACTACCAAGAAACTTAAAACTGGAAGACAGCTCAGTTTTTCCGCCCTTAAACTTTATTTGATAAACGTTTGGTTCTCTATTATCTAAAATTAAGTAGGCTTCTTTATAGCCAATTGTTATTAGTGGAGCGAAAACGAATATTACAATCCATAGAGCTAAAAAAGAACGACCAACCTTTTTATAAGTAGTAGAAACCATAAAAACCAAAAACATAAGTACAACTAGTAGTCCTACTGTATTTTCTAATCTTTCAGATACATACTCATAGTTATAGTAGAGGGTAATCGGAAATACGATTAATAAAATTCCCATTAAGATTAGAAAGAAGTATCGCATTCTATATCTCGACTTTTTATTGTCTTTTTCAACATTTGATTTTTCTTCTGCTTTTGTTTGCTCTTTTTTATTTATTGCTTCGCCTACCGTAAAGCCAAATAAAAAGATAACGATGGGATATATCAAAGCATGTAAATCATCAATAAATAATGGTATATATTCTGTAATACTGAGGTATTCAGATATATTAATGTTGAAGACCCTATAATAAGTCGCCAACTTGGTTGAGCTAGCAATTATCAAGACAAGAGTAGCTAAGGGTAACAGCTTCAAATACTTTTCAATTAAACTCATCATAAGCTTTGCTAACGTTTAAGATGTAATCCACATTTAATAAAGGCTATTCAAGAACATGTCAAGTTACCTGTTTTGTCTTAAAAATCCCCCCATTCCATTTTAACCCCTATCTTTAAAGCGCGAAACACATCTTTTTTCCTAACGCCTGCAACCTCTGAGTGTCGTAACAGATAAAATAGGATAGGCAAATGGGTGCAAGTCCCTAGACCAATTCAAGGCGTAGCTTTGATGTGTTTCGCGGTGACCTATCCTCATTTATTCATTCTTTTTACCACTTTCTTATGCGAAACACAGAAGGTTACAAGTCATGCCCGCATTGTAATGCGCGTTTGGCTACGGAGGACACTCCTCAAAACACACAGACCCTAAGCCCTGCCCAACACGAATTGTTGCAATATTTAGATGCCCTTGATGGCCCCGACCGGGTCGAAGCCCTAAAATGGATGCACGATGTGGTCATTTATGATTCCAACGAACCCTTACATGGCGCTGAAAAAAATGCGCTCTATCAGGTCAAGGTGCTTTGGCAGCTTATTGAGGAAACCTTAAAGGAATAGAGCGCACTCAGTCAGGTCGAGCGCGGTCGAGACCCAATGAAAGATTCGTTTTTGAGGACTTCTCGACTGCACTTCGACTCCGCTCAGTGCCCCAACCTTTGCTATTTGGAATTTGATGTTTGGTGCTTGGTGCGAGGTGCTCGATGTCTGATGTTCGGTGCGCGGTGTTGGATGGCCCCATGTCTGTTGTACTCAAGGTCAAGTTAGGGAGAGAATGCGTTTGTATTTTCATCCTGAGCGGCCCTTTTTTGAGCTTGCCCAGGATGAGAATTTATGGTTACTGAACTACTTTAATTGGCTAAAGCCGGCAAGATGTACTCTTGTAAAATATCGCGGGGCTGGTTGCCTTTTCTATTTCTAAAGTTTCCTGAAGTCATTACAACTACTGATTCCAGCTCTGGAAGAATAAATATAAACTGACCGCCCGCGCCGCGAGCTTCAATGGTGGTTATGTCTTTTCCGTTCACGCTGTAGGTGTCGTGCCACCACAAATAGCCGTATTCGTTTTTGTCGCGTGTGTCTTGCAATCGCCCATACTTGCCAAACGATTCAGCAACCCATTCTTTTGAAATAATTTGTTTTCCGTTCCATTCGCCTTTGTTCAAAAAAAGCTGTCCAAATTTGAGCAAGTCCCTCGAGGTGAGCAGCATTCCTCCACCAAAGTAGGGCGTCTCTTTTGTATCATCTGTCTGGTTGACGTAATGGGTAATTCCCAAAGGACCGAAGAGCTTGTCGTGCATGTAGTCCTTAAGGGGTACGTCCAAGCGTTGGTTCAAGCAAACGCCCAACAAAAAGGGGTTGGCTGAACCATAATCGAAATAGGTTCCTGGTTCATGCAGCATGGGCGCCTCCAAAACAGTTTGCAACCAACTATTGGAATTGCCCGGGTTTTGGTAATACCCTTCCTCCGCCAAGTTGTTTACATCTAAGCCCGAGCTCATGGTAAGCAAGTCTTTCAGCCGAATTTTAGCTTTTAACGAATCCTTGGTGTGTTGGTATTCGTCAGGAATAAAGTCGTACAAGGTTTGGTTTTCACCCTCTATAATTCCTTCATCAATGGCTATGCCTATTACTGCCGAAGAGATGCTCTTTGAGGCCGACCTCAAATCATGAGGAATGTTAGCATTGTGCCCATTGAAATAGGTTTCGAAAACCAATTTGCCTTCCTTGGCAATCAAAACGCTGTGCGCATTCTCCAGCTTGTTTGCATGAATGTCATTTATCAGTTTGTCCAGATGCTTGGGGTCCATTCCAAAGTCCTTATAATTCCCTATCGGCCAACCATCTTTTAGCTGCTCGGGCGTATCTGAGCTTTGCGTTTGGTCCACTGTATCGGAAGAATATTCCCAACCCTCGGTGGTGTGGGTAAGGTTAGTTTTGGTTATCAAGACATCGGTCAATAAAATTTCAAGTTCGGTGGTATCTTTTAAAAGTTTGGCCCGAAAATTAAGACCGGAGTTTCCATCTGTGAACAAAAGCGTGTCCCCTTGCTTTTTAAAACCCTCTGCCCACGCTCCTCGAAAACGTTGGTCTCCGAAAAAAGTGTAGGCTACCAAGTTTCCGCTTTCCGTCCATTCCGTGTATAACATAATATCATCTGACTGCAGACCATTATTGACCACAAATGGATTCCAATCACTCTCATATTTGTTATTTGATATTTGGTCCAAGCTCACACGATAGAGGTATTTTCCTGAGGAAATAAATCCTGTGAGCGCCTGTTCATTCTGGGTATATTTTAAATCTAAAAACAGCTGATTGTTCAAATTGAATTGGATATTGTCTTCGTCTGACGACTGTACCATTCTATCCATAACCATTTCGCCATTGGTCAAGACAAGGTGAAACCTATTGCCCTCCAACTTTTCTAGGGAAACTTTAAAATTGAAACTGTTTTTGTCAGGCAAGTGCCCTATCCATTCTCCTTCAAGGGGTGGTTGCGCACTGTTTTGAGCGCAACTGGTAACCAAGAACAACAAAAGGACTAAAAGGGATACATGATGTTTTTTCATTCTAAGATTGATTTGAGCTTCAAAAGTAGGACGTTCTCAAATCAGGAAATTGTATGAAATTAACATCCCCTGTTTTTCTTCATTATTTTTGAATCAAAGCCTTTTTCATGGACGATACCACCTTTCAACGCTTCAAAACCTTTTTTCCGCAAGTGGATTTTACTGCTTTGGATGAAGCGTGGTTTCGTTCGCTTTGGGAGACCAAAACCTTCAATCAATACGATTTTATTACCGAGGCGGGGTCCATTGAGCGCTATTTCTATTTGGTGGTAAGTGGCGTGCAGGCCATTTATGTGTTGAATGAAAAGGGTGAAAAAGTAGTGCTAGGGTTTTCGTATTCCAACAGTCCTTCGGGGGTGTTCGATTCTTTTATGGCGCAAACGCCTTCGTCTACTTTTTTGGAAGCCTTGAAACCTTCTGTTTTGATGGGCATCAAGTATTCGGATTATCAAATGCTTTTTGAAAAACACCCGGAGTTCCATCAATGGGGGCATCATTTTTTTCGCGATGTATTGGTGGGGCGCTTATATCGCGAGGTGGAACTCTTGACGCTTTCTGCGGAACAGCGGTATGTCGCTTTTATGCAACGCTGCCCTGAGGAGCTGAAGGTGATTCCGCAAAAGTACCTGGCGTCGTACCTCAACATGAAACCAGAGACGTTTAGTCGGTTGCGAGCTTCTGTTATGTATTGATGGACTTCTCGATTGCCTTTCCTCCGTGTACGATTACCCTAAATTACTCGTTAACCCTCTGTAGCTAATTTTAAAATCAACCACTCTGCATGAAAAACCTCATTCTACTTTCAGTTTCCGTATTGTTCAGTTTTGGTGCTTTTGCGCAAGAAAGTCATACATATACTTCTTTGGAATCTGCTTTGGTGAATCCTGATAAAGTTTTTAAACTCAATCTATCTACAGGGAAGTCTAAAAATATTACTGAGCTACCAGAAGAAATCGGGAATATGAAAAATCTAAGGATACTCGTTTTAAAAGGCACTGCTATAACTACGCTTCCAGAATCAATGTCTAAATTGAAAAATTTAGAACTCTTAGACCTCAGCAAATGTTACAATATGAAAAGCTATCCTGAGGTATTGGGGAAACTAACGTCACTTAAAAAATTCTGGTCTAAAAACCATATGCCCGAGGGAAACAGAGCAGTTTTAGGAAATTTGGTCAATTTAGAAGAGCTGGATTTGAATTCTACAAAATTAGGTGAGATTCCAGATTCCTTTAGGAATCTTACAAAAATGAAAACCCTTAGGCTCTATCGTGGAGGAATTGCAGAATTCCCTTCTTTTTTCGCCAATATGAAAGACTTAGAGCTTTTAAATTTGTCCAGCAATAAACTGACTGCCTATCCAGAATTTATTTCTTCATTAACAAACCTTCATAGCCTTTACTTAAGAAATAATGAGCTTTCAGAGATACCTGAATCTATTGGTAATCTCACTAATCTTAGGGTACTATCGCTATCTGAAAATGAAAAAATCACCTCTTTGCCTGTATCCTTAAAAAATCTGATTCATCTGGAAGAACTGAGTCTTGCATATTTGACCTCGCTTGAATCCTTAACGGATATATGGGCAAATTTGACTAATCTGGGGGAGGTTGATCTTTCAGAATCCAATATTAGCAGTCTACCCGAGTCCTTTGCATCACTTACTAATTTGTATGCACTTTACCTTGATACAAATTCGTTTAAAGCAATTCCTGATGTAATTTTCAACCTAAAAAACCTAGAGGAGCTTTCTATTTCAGAAAACCCAATAGCTATTTTTCCTGAGCAATTGGCAAAGCTTCCGAAACTTGAGGATTTAGACCTTTCAGATACAGAACTCACCGATGAGCAATTGGAAAAGTTAGAAGAATTGCTCCCTGATTGTGATGTATCATATTAATTGTTTCACTTTATCCTGTAATTTAGGCACTATTTCTTTCTCAAACCAAGGGTTCTTCATGCGCCAAAAACGATTTACGGGTGAGGGGTGAGGCAAAGGGAAAAACCGAGGTAAAAATTCATGGTATTGCCGAACGTTTTCGGTCAGGGTGTCATAGCCTCCCTTCAAATATTCTTTTTGGGCATAGCTACCTATCAAAAACACCAATTCCACACCTTTGAGTTGTTCCCAAATACGGTCGTGCCATAGGGGTGCACATTCTTTTCTTGGCGGCAAATCTCCTGTTTTTCCTTTTCCGGGATAACAGAATCCCATAGGTAGAATGGCAAAATTATCTGGATTGTAAAAAGTTTCGTCATCCACCTGAAGCCAGTGCCGCAGTAGTTTTCCGCTGGGGTCATCCCAAGCTTTTTGGTGCTGGTGCGCTTTTCGGCCCGGAGCTTGGCTCAGCAAAACAATTTTGGACTTGGCCGTGAACGATACGATGGGGTACGGCCCCAAGGGAAGGTGTTGCGCGCAGTGGTCGCATTTTTTGATTTCGGTCAGTAATCCGTTCATGTTATCGTTTTCCAGCAACTACCACCACGAATTCCCCTTTAGGTGGATGGCTCTCGAAATGGACCAAAAGTTCTGACAGTGTTCCTCGCACGGTTTCTTCGTACAATTTGGTGATTTCACGCGATATAGAACCTTGACGGTCCTCGCCAAAGTACTCCACAAATTGGCCTAAGGTCTTCAATAATTTGTGCGGGGATTCGTAGAAAATCATGGTTCGGTTTTCTGTTGCTAGTTCAGTCAGTCGAGTTTGCCTGCCTTTCTTTACAGGTAAAAAACCTTCGAACACAAACCGTTCTGAAGGGAGACCGCTGTTGACCAAAGCAGGCACAAAAGCAGTAGCGCCGGGCAAACACTCTACGGGGATTCCATTTTCCACACAAGCGCGGGTCAGTAAAAAGCCAGGGTCAGATATGGCCGGGGTTCCCGCATCGGAAATAAGCGCCATTTGAGTGCCTGATTGTAGGTTTTTGACAAGCCCATCCACCATCTTGTGCTCGTTGTGCATGTGATGGCTTTTTAAAGGGGTATCGATTTCAAAATGCTTGAGCAACTTGCCGCTGGTTCGGGTGTCTTCCGCCAAAATCAAGTCCACCTCACGAAGAACCGTAACCGCTCTGAAGGTCATATCCTCCAAGTTTCCTATGGGCGTGGGCACCAAAAAAAGTTTGCTCATAAAAACACTTTAAGGTCTGACCTGTTTTCCGGTAAAATAGGAAGTCAATACAAAAACAAAGGCCAAAACGGCGCCCATATGTTGACCGTCTTGAATCATATAATGGGCAAAAAAGGCCAGAATGGAATTAAAAAAGAAACCCGCATAGGCCCACTCCTTCAACCATTTTGAAAAGTTTCCCCAAACCGCTACAAGACCTAAAAGCTTGGCAATGGCCATGGGGTAAATTAAATAGGTAGGATAACCCATGGCTTCAAAGAAACCACGAATCATTTCGTTATTGAAAAAATAATTATAAACCGAAAAACACATGATGGCAGTCAAAAGCACTGTAGACAGCCAATACAGAATCTTAATTGCTTTCATAAAGGGTTAGGTTAGGAACGTCAATTCCTAAAATTATGAAATGTAAACCAGATGGGATGTGCGCTTATGCGAAGCGTCTCGCAATCAAAGCCATAAAACGCTCTTCATAATCTTCTTTGCCTTCCCAGTTGTTGTACTCAGGCTTCACCAAGTTGATGATAAAGGCTTTAGAACGTTCTTCGGAGTCAATGGTCTGTAGTTGGGTCATCACTTTTTCGTACTCCTTGGTCTCCTTGTTGAACAAATGCTTCACAAAGGCAAGTTTGTCGTTCAAGCCTACTTGATACGCTTTCACGAAAGTATCGTTGATGGATTTCGATGTAGTCTTTTCAAGGTCGGAATCCTGTGGGGTCACCCATTCTTTTTCATTTTTCATGACCTCGGTCTTTGGTACAAATTCGGTGAAGATTTGTTCCACAGCAGCTTCAGTTGGCATTTCGGAAACCATGTCTTTGATGGTGTCCATTCCAGGAGTGATGATGTCTTCTTCGTGCGGGCTGTTTTCGGGTACCGAAATATTTCCGCTCAAAACGGCATTGGCCATTTTCTCAAAGCGCGAAGCGATTACGTTTTTGGAAACATCCACCTCAACATCGCTCAACTTCTCATCAATGAATTTCAATACGGCCAGCTTTTCATATACTTCCTTGGCTCGGTCGTACAACAAAACCAAATCTTGGTCTTCACGCGCCGTGATGATTTCTGTGGATAGTTTTATGAGTTCCTCCCTTAATTTCCGTACCATTACACCATATCTTTAGCTATAAAAGTAAAATCATTTTGAGAATCCCCCATAGAAGAAAAGGTTAAATTTTGATTCCACCTTCCAGCAAATATTTATTAGTAGTTTTGTGTTTTGCCCCAGCACAAACCCATTTATCGCTTAAACATACAGTATGTTTCTTGAAAACACGGTAAACCCTGACGAACAATTTGGTTGGATTGAGGTCATTTGTGGCTCCATGTTTTCTGGTAAAACCGAAGAGTTGATACGCCGTTTAAAACGTGCGCAATTTGCCCGACAAAAAGTCGAAATCTTCAAGCCCATTGTCGATACCCGCAATCACGCAGACATGGACGATTCCCACGATGCCAACGAAATTCGCACGCCGCCCGTCCCTGCTGCGACTAACAATCGCCAGCTTGCAGCTG
>CALBPG010000214.1 GCA_937899065.1 uncultured Allomuricauda sp. | reverse complement strand
ATGGTATGTAGCTAGCCCTACGCATATAATGGACTTTTTTGACCGAATTTGCTGCACTAAAGCGTCTGTGTTCTTTCTTAGAATTTCTCGTAAGCCTCTTTTAGTTTTTCGGTATTTTCAACCAACATCAGCTCATCAATAATTTTTTGCACATCGCCATTGATGATATTCTGCAAGTCATATAGGGTGAGGCCAATTCTGTGGTCCGTTACCCTTCCTTGGGGATAGTTATAGGTGCGAATTTTAGCAGACCTATCACCACTACTCACCTGAGAATTTCGTTTGGCGGCATCTTCTTCCTGCTTCTTCGCCAATTCCAAATCGTATAAACGACTGCGCAATACTTTAAAGGCCTTTTCCTTGTTTTTATGTTGGGATTTTTGGTCTTGACATTGGGCTACCAATCCGCTGGGCACGTGCGTCAATCGTACCGCAGAATAGGTCGTATTTACTGATTGCCCTCCAGGCCCTGACGAACAGAAATAATCAATCCGGACATCTTTAGGATCGATTTGAACATCAAAATCTTCAGCCTCAGGAATCACCATCACCGTAGCGGCACTAGTGTGTACCCTACCCTGTGTTTCTGTTTGGGGAACGCGTTGCACCCGGTGTACTCCAGCTTCAAACTTCAGGGTTCCGTACACGTCTTCACCGCTGACTTCAAAATGAATCTCCTTATATCCTCCGCTCGTGCCCTCATTCAGGTCGATGATATTGGTTTTCCAACCTTTGCCTTCACAATATTTCGTATACATTCTGAACAAATCCCCAGCAAAAATACTGGCCTCATCTCCACCAGTTCCCGCTCGAATTTCCATAACCACGTCTTTTTCGTCTTCGGGGTCTTTGGGTATCAATAAGAGCTTGATTTCTTCTTCCAATTTAGGCAACTGGTCCTTGGCTTCATCCAACTGCATTTTGGCCATCTCTACCATCTCTGCATCACTACCATCGGATAGGATTTCCTCTGCTTCTTGGATATTATCGGTCAATTCCACATAAAGCTTTCGCTTATCTACCAACACCTTTAGGTCCTTGTATTCCTTATTGAGCTTTACGTAGCGTTTTTGGTCTGAGATAATATCGGGCTGGATGATAAGGTCAGATACCTCATCAAAACGTTGTTTGACGATGTTTAATTTATCGAGCATAAATACATCAGAAGTTTGGGTGACGAAGGTACAATTTTTACGGAAGTTGGGTGTGCATACCCTACTGAATCGCTACAAAAGTGGTCCCCAAAGTAACAATGAAGGCATCCAGACCATCCGACCGGTCATACTTGCTGGCACGAAGTTCGATGGTCTTCAATCCGAACTTTAATATCGTAGCGTTTGTGAATATATCCTTGTATCGAATTCCCATGCCGTATTGATGGGCATCATACTGCGATAAGTCAAAATCGGAAGTGTAAAAGTCAAAACTGGATAACGCAACTTCTTTTTCATAGAAATAATCTGCAGCGGTCTGGGTGTAATATCGATAGTTTGGGTACAAGGTAAATCTATCGGAAATCTTCACGGCAGACTCCAAACTTGCGGTATGGGAAGAAATCCCCCAATCGTCCCAATAGAAGCGATAGTACCCGCGTAGCACCAAAAAATCGTTCGCAAAATAGTTCAAGCGTCCGCCTAGTGGAAGCTTGAATCTGCTGTCAGGTAACCGTTCCACATCATCGGCCAATTGGAAATCATCGATAAAGAAATCACCCACATCTCCAAAATACACTCTTTGAAAAGGAGTGCTCAGCAAGCCTTGTTGCACGACAGCGTCCGCAAAAAGAGCCCCTTGCCAACGTTTGCCCAAAATCTGTGAAAAATTAAAAGACAACGCATAAGAGTTTCTATTGTCCTTACCCAATGCTTCAAAATTTGGGTTATACGTACCGGGGCCTTCTACCCTATCATCAAAGAAACCAGGTCGCAACTCTATTGGATTAATAATTCTCCATTGGTCTAAAAAAACTTGGCTTGAAACCGTAAGCTCGGTGTTGTTTTCATTGAAACTCTTGGAATAGCTGCCCCCGAACCCGATAGAGGTGTAATCATATTCATTGGAAAGATAAGCGTTGACGCTCCAAAGGGTATTTCGGTCAGCTGAACTATGTTGATAAGTTGGATTAATATAGGTCAGGACATCCTTTCTGGATTCTCCTGAAGAGGCATCAAAAGGACTCAAATTATCATTACTACTATCCAAAGGGCTTACGTTACTGGAAGACGCAGAGGTATAGGCCGAAAGTCCGACATCTACAGTTAAAACATCATTTTCATTTAAAGGCATTCGAACGACCAATGTCGATGTTGCATCCGTTAGCTCTTCAGTGCCTTCACCGCCTGTTACCGCAGCGTTGTTTCCATCTTGTCCGTAATAACTGAACAACATGTCTACCTCAGCTGTTTCCAAAACGCGTTTCGTGTAGGTGTTACCGTTTTGTTGCGCAAAAAGGCTTGCACAAAATGCGACTCCAAGCAAAATAGTGGTTAAATAACGAAGCTGAATTTGAAATAAGGAAAAACGCATTAATTACAGCCGCAGCCGCCCCCTGTTTTACCACCATTGGCCCCAGCAGCAGCCTCACGATAAATCTGAAAATTCGTTTCAAAACGCTCCATGCCCTTGGCGCTGAGCAACATTTCATCATCGTTGAGATATACCTTGTCGTATTCCTTCACGACTACACAAGAAGAGAAGAAAAGCATGAGTACTAGGGGCAATAGGTACTTTGTCATGTCTTAAAATTATCAATTTTTATCGAAGGTGATGCCGTTGGTCTTATGGATTTTATTATCACTATCCACAATAAACGCCTCTACCCCATCCAATTGATTGATTAGGTGCATACCGGTATCGCGTCCCAAAACAAAAACGGCTGTAGCCAAAGCATCACAGAGTTCCACTTTTTTAGCAAAGATGGTTACGCTAGAAATTCCCTTGGTGGGATAGCCGGTTCGAGGGTCGATAATATGGGAATACTTTTCACCGCCAAAACTGAGAAACTTTTCATAGTTACCCGAGGTCGCCACGGAAGATTCAATGACCGGTAACCAAGCAAAAACCTTTTCTTTTTCTAAAGGATTCGTGATACCGACCATCCAGATTTCACCATTGGATTTGGTTCCCCAAGTGGTCAAATCCCCAGAAGCGTTGATGATACCCGCTTTTACCTCTTTGGACACCAATAATGCCTTGGCCTTATCTGCCGCATAGCCTTTTCCAATAGCCCCAAAACCGATGCGCATTCCCTTTTCAGTAAGAAAAATACTTTGGGAAGCACTATTCAGAATCACTTTTTCATATCCAATTTTGGCTACAGAGTGGGCAATCTCGCTTTCAGAAGGTGCGGTCGTCATGGTACCGTCAAAGCGCCAAACCTTATCCAAAGAAGCATAAGTAATGTCAAACGCGCCATCAGTTACTTGGGAAAGGGCCAATGCCCTTTCGATGAGCTCAAAAAGCTCTTGGCTTACCCGAACGGGCCGAATTCCCGCGTTTTTATTGATTTTGGAGGTTTCGGAATCGGCATCCCAAGAAGAAATCAATTTTTCAATGCGTTGTATTTCTGCAACAGCTTCATTGATGTTGATATATCCTATATCCTCATTGGGTGCTACAACAGTTATTTCGAAGCGCGTGCCCATCAATTTCAGAGTCTTCTTTACCGATACATCACTTTGGGCTATGGATGCATAACACCCTAAGCACAAGGCAAAAAATATTAAGACTACCTGTTTCATTGTAGAAAACTATTGAACAGGCGAATGTATTCTTGTGTGGTTTTTTTAGGGTCAAAATCGGTTACACCCAATACTTTTTCTTCTTGGTCTAGCACGACGACATATGGAAAATATCCTTTAGGGTTAAAACGTTCCGCCAATGATTTGTTGACATTCAACTTATCCTCGGCTAGTTTGTTTTTCTTTTTCCTTGGGAAATCCGCATTGTATAGCACGTAATGCCGTTCGGCATATTCCTGAAAGTCATTGGAATCAAAAATCTTGCGCTTAAAGCGAATGCAAGGCGCGCACCAATCCGAACCTGAGAATACCAACACTACCGGGCGGTCAAAATCTGATGCCTTAGCAGTTGCACTCTCAAATGAGGTTTCCCACTCCTGAGCGTAGATTGACTGGAGGGCCAAGAACAAAATCAAGGTCCAAAGCTTTTGCATTCAGTTTGTTTTATTCAAAAACCCGAAGGCTATCTCCATTCAATTCTGTTTGAAAAATCGTCAATGGATTTGAGGTAATGGAGTTTAAAGGCGTTCCGGTCTGACTAAAACGCGCTCCGTGAGTGGAACAGCGAAAGATACCATCATCTTCGGCTAAAAAGCGCACCCCTTCTGTCTGTTGATGGCTGCAAATTTGACTAGCGGCAACATATTCACCTTGTAAATTTCGCGCTACAACGATATCCGTATACCCTTGTCCAGGTGTGGATTCCACAAGCACAAAACCACCATTTGACCCCAAAGCTGTATTATCAGCAGAAGTCAAATCCAATGTAAAATTAATACCAGTAGGTTCTGGGAAGGTTTCCAAATCTTCGGAATCACTGGAACAACCATTTAAACAGGGAAAAGTAAGGGCGAAAGCAGCACCAGCTCCCAAACTTCTTATGAATTCTTTCCTTTCCATAGCAAAGTGTGAGGATTATTCTATGATAACGTTAAAAATGCCTGAATCGTATATCAATATTCAAAGGTGCCGTACTCGCTTCGAATCGTAAGTTTCTTCTGTTCCGAAGCTTCAACCCTACCTACTATTTTCGCGTCAATATTGAAGCTTTGCGCAATTTGAATAACTTCTGAAGCGATGTCTTCGGAAAGATAGAGTTCCATCCGATGGCCGCAATTGAACACCTGGTACATTTCGCGCCATTGGGTTTGGGATTGCTCCTGTATCATTTTAAATAAAGGAGGCACCTCAAAAAGATTATCTTTTATTATATGAAGATTATCCACAAAGTGCAAGATTTTGGTTTGTGCACCACCACTGCAATGTACCATTCCATGAATATCAGCATTGCCAAAACGTTCCAATACTCTCTTGATGACCGGTGCGTAGGTCCGGGTTGGCGACAAAACCAATTTTCCAGCATCTAAAGGAACGTTATCCCCGGCATCCAATTGTTGCTTTTTTCCGGAGTAAACCAAATCACTTGGGACAGAAGGGTCAAAACTTTCAGGATATTTTTCAGCGAGATACTTGGCGAATACATCATGTCGTGCCGATGTAAGGCCATTGCTCCCCATTCCTCCATTGTATTCGGATTCATAAGTCGCTTGACCAAACGAGGCTAAACCCACAATGACATCCCCTGCAGTAATGTTAGCGTTATCGATTACATCTGAGCGCTTCATTCGCGCAGTGACCGTAGAATCTACGATAATGGTGCGTACCAAATCGCCTACATCAGCGGTTTCACCACCTGTTGCGTGCAAGGAAACCCCGAATTTACCCAGCTCTTCCACCAGCGCTTCGGTACCTTGGATAATAGCCGAGATAACCTCTCCAGGTCCTAGATTCTTATTTCGACCAATCGTTGATGACAACATAATGTTATCAGTAGCGCCAACACAAAGCAAATCATCCACATTCATGATGAGCGCATCTTGCGCGATACCTTTCCAAACGGACAAATCACCGGTTTCTTTCCAATACAGGTACGCTAGGCTAGATTTGGTGCCAGCTCCGTCAGCATGCATAACCAAACAGTAGTCTTCATCTCCTGTCAAATAATCAGGAACGATTTTGCAAAATGCTTTCGGAAAGAGTCCTTTATCCAGATTCTTTATTGCATTGTGCACATCTTCTTTTGAAGCGGAAACGCCACGTTGGGCATATCGATTACTGTTTTCAGCAGCCATTTTGAGTGTTTGCGCAAAAATAAAGATTCTGTTTAGAGCGAAGGGGTTTTTGTCATGCAATCCGTTTTCCAGATTTTTTGGGATGTAGACTGGTCCATATTCCCACCAGAAACAATCAGCAATACCTTCTTTTTGGTAGTTTGGGTTCTTAACCATCTTCGAATGGCCTCCATGGGCATAGCGCAGGTGGGTTCCAATCGACACTTTAAAAGATGGGTTAACCACTGTGTCCAATACACGATGAATTCTTCCTCTATTTCATAAAATCCATCCAGTTGTTGAAGATATTTAAAGGTGATATCCCCTACGGCCATGGTCATCGCCCCATCAGCAAGGGTATTCGGCACGCCATCCAATCTTTGAATGCTTCCTGTACGTAACGATTCTGCAGCATCATTGGCATTCAAGGGTTCTACGCCAAAAACCTTTGTTTTGGGGGAAACACCTCTAGTGGTAATCAACGTTCCCGAAGTTAATCCGCCACCACCACAGGGAGTAAAAACGGCATCAATGTCATCCAAATCCTGAAAAGCTTCCAAAGCTGCGGTGCCTTGACCACAAATAACTTGTTCATGGTTAAAGGGGGGAATCCAATAGGTATCCGGTTCTTTGGATTTTTCCTGAACCAAAGCATCCGTAACATTTCGGTCAACGCTTAAAACGACTTCCGCGCCATATCCCCGCGTAGCCTGAATTTTGACTTGAGAGGAATACTCCGGCATAAAGATCGTGGTGGGTATCTTGAATTGTTGACCGGCGTAGGCCACAGCTTGTGCATGATTGCCTGAACTGTTGGCAATAATATGTTTGGGGCGCTGCCCTGTTTCTTCTAACCAAGCAACCGTATTTACTCCACCGCGCGCCTTAAAGGCACCAATTTTCTGAAAGTTCTCACATTTGAAATACATCTCATGCCCCAACCATTGGTTCAGTTGGGAGGAAGTTAAGATGGGAGTAGAATGTACGTAGTCAGCAATGCGCCGTCGCGCTGCTTGAATATCCTTTAATGTAAGATTCATGCTTTAAAGGTACTATCTCACTAATCAAATGCCGCTATTAATTCGTGAACAAAAGCTCGGAATACTTGACAAAGGGCCATAAATCGTCAGCGATGAGTTTTTCGAGCTTATCGGAATGTTCCCGGATTTGTTGGAAGTAAGGCTTCACACTATTACAGTAGGATTGTGCTTTACGATTGATAGTCGATAATCCATTGCTGCGTCTTCGTGCTTCGGTCATATCCGTGGTAAGCTTTTTTAGGGCCAACATATGCTCCCCAATTTGTTCCAAAAGATTCAATTGTGGTTCGGCTACTTTTTTATGAGCCGCGCCATACACCTCTTTAAGACCTCGAATATTCTCCAACAGTTGGTTTTGGTAACGAACTGCCGCAGGAAGAATGTGATTGAATACCATTTCGCCCAACACTCTGCCTTCTATTTGCAAGTGAAACACATACGCCTCAAGCTCTACTTCTTGATGTGCTTTGAGTTCCACTTCGCTCATCACATCCATCTCGTCGAATAGTGCTACGCTGGTTTTATCGGTAAGAATCTGTAGTGCTGCGGGCGCAGTTTGGTTGTTTCTCAACTTTCTGCGGTTGGCTGCTTCTTGCCACTCCCGTCCGTAGCCATCGCCATCAAACCGAATACGCTTCGAAGTTTTGATGTATTCCCGAAGTACATTGAAAACGGCTTCGTCCTTCTTCAGGTTCTTTTTGTGGATGAGCGCATCTACTTCCTTTTTGAAATCCACGAGCTGTTTGGCCACAATGGTATTTAAAATGGTCATGGGTTTGGCGCAATTGGTTTTCGCACCAACGCCTCGCATTTCGAATTTATTTCCTGTAAAGGCAAAAGGAGATGTACGGTTTCTATCCGTGTTGTCGAGTAAGATTTCTGGAATTTTACCTACCACATTGAGCTTTAGCTCTGTTTTTTCTTCAGGGGATAATTTCCCTTTGGAAACACCTTCCAGCTCATCCAATACGTCAGTCAATTGCTTTCCAATGAAGATAGAGAGGATTGTGGGAGGCGCTTCGTTACCACCCAAACGATAATCGTTGCTCGCCGAAGCAATGGATGAACGCAACAATTCCTCATAGGTATCCACCGCTTTGATGGTATTCACGAAAAAGGTCAAAAACTGAAGGTTTTTCATGGGCGTAGACCCAGGACTGAGCAAATTCACCCCAGTATCTGTAGCAAGAGACCAGTTATTATGTTTTCCGGAACCGTTGACTCCGGCAAAAGGCTTTTCATGAAAAAGGACAGTGAAATTATGCTTATCTGCAATTTCTTCCATCACGTCCATGAGGAGTAAATTGTGGTCTACGGACAAATTCGCTTCTTCATGCACGGGAGCCAATTCAAATTGATTTGGTGCCACTTCGTTATGACGCGTTTTTACCGGAATTCCCAATTTGGTACATTCCTTTTCGAGCTCGCTCATGAAAACCAAAACACGGTTGGGAATCACCCCAAAATAATGGTCATCTAACTGCTGCCCTTTGGGCGCTGGACTTCCCACCAAAGTTCGGCCTGCCATTGCTAAGTCAGGTCTTGATTGCGCTAAAGCCTTGTCCACCAAAAAATACTCCTGCTCCCATCCCAAGGTGGCATATACCTTTCTTACATTTTTGTCGAAATATTGGGCAACAGCTGTTGCTGATTCATCTATGGCATGCAATGCTCTCAAAAGTGGTGCCTTATTATCCAATGCCTCCCCTGTGTAAGCCACAAAAATGGTGGGAATACACAAGGTGGTTTTATAAATAAAGGCCGGCGAAGTAGGGTCCCAAGCGGTGTATCCCCGGGCCTCAAACGTATTGCGAATGCCTCCACTCGGAAAACTAGAAGCGTCAGGCTCTTGTTGCACCAATTGGGCACCCCCAAATTTTTCCATAGCGCGACCATCGGGAAGGATATCAAAAAAAGCATCGTGCTTCTCTGCAGTTGCACCCGTTAACGGCTGAAACCAATGGGTGTAGTGCGTCGCCCCCATGGAAAGCGCCCAAGCTTTCATTCCCTCAGCCACCTGGTCGGCAATTTTACGGTCAATCTTAGTGCCTTGAAAAATCGCAGATTTCACCTTATCCAATGCCTCTTTCGTGAGAAACTGAAGCATTTTATCCTCATTAAAAACATGGATTCCGAACACATCGGAACGTCTACCTTCTTCTACTACAGTATGATAAGTTCTATTGCGACTTTGGGACAAGGCTTCAAATCGTGTCATGGGCGTCAACTTTCAGTTGGAAAGGCAAAATTACGATTAACATTTTGATAATGTAAAGGCGAAAAAATAGTTTTTTGACAATGAACCCTTCTAATTTTAGGGGTAATTTAAATAATTATCCCTCGTTTGTTAATTTACCCCTTCTGACCGGGTATTATTCACTGAAAAAATTATTTTTGTCAATCGTAAATTTGAGAACAAATAACTACCGGAATTATGAGCAAATCTAAATTAGAGTACATCTGGTTGGACGGGTATACGCCCACAGCCAACATGAGAAGTAAAACCAAAATAGAAAAGGATTTCAGTGGTAAGTTGGAAGACTGCCCAATGTGGTCTTTTGACGGAAGTTCTACCCAACAAGCTGAGGGTGGTTCATCTGACTGTTTATTGAAGCCTGTCGCTATTTACCCAGACCCTGCACGAATCAATGGGTTCTTGGTAATTGCAGAGGTTATGAATCCTGACGGTACGCCACACGTTTCAAACTCCAGGGCGACCATCGATGATGAAAATGATGATTTCTGGTTTGGCTTTGAGCAAGAGTACTTTATTATGGATACCGAAACACAATTGCCTCTAGGATTCCCTATGGGTGGGTACCCTGGTCCTCAAGGAATGTACTACTGCTCCGTAGGTGGTAAAAACACACACGGAAGGGATTTGGTAGAGCGTCATGCGGATATGTGCCTTGAAGCGGGTCTTAACTTTGAAGGAATCAACCAAGAGGTAGCTTCCGGACAGTGGGAATTCCAGATTTTCGCAAAAGGTGCCAAGAGTGCTGGTGACCAAATTTGGGCAGCGCGTTACATGTTAGACCGTTTGACCGAAGAGTATGGATATTATATTGATTACCACCCAAAACCTATCAAAGGAGACTGGAATGGTTCTGGAATGCACGCCAACTTCTCGAATTCCATTTTGAGAACTGCAGGTAACAAAGAGACTTATGATAAAATCTGTGAAGCATTCCGTCCAGTGACCAAAGAGCACATTGAAGTATACGGAGAGTTCAACGACCAACGTTTGACCGGTCTTCACGAAACACAATCCATCAACGAGTTCAGCTTTGGGGTTTCTGACCGTGGGGCTTCAATCCGTATTCCAATTGCTACCGTTGAGAGTGGATGGAAAGGATGGTTGGAAGACAGACGACCTGCTTCTAATGCTGACCCATACAAAGTTGCCGCTCGTATTATTAAAACCGTAAAGGCTGCGGACGTTTAGTATATAAATTAGTTGGTGATTATCTAGATAACCGTCTTTCCTTTGGGGAGGCGGTTATTTTTTTAGGAAAGGGTCATGTACACAAAGGTGACGTAAAGTCCCAGAAGAATAATACCATCCCGCCAACCCAAACGCAAGCCTTTTGGGAAAAATACCAACGGTAGGATAATAAAAGAAATCCCCAACATCCAGAAGATATCTGAAGACAGAAGTCCGTCATCGACCACTTCTATTGGGGTGATGATGGCGGTAATACCCAACACCGCAAGAAGATTGAAAATATTGGAACCAATAAGGTTTCCTACAGAAATCGCTTTTTCCTTTTTGATAACCGCGATGACCGATGCCGCCAATTCAGGAATACTAGTCCCCACTGATACCACGGTTATACCAATTACCCTGTCACTTACACCAAAACTAGAAGCCATTCCTACGGCACCTTTAATCAGCAATTCAGAACCGCCCCACAGCGCTAAACCACCAATAGCTAACAGTAATAATGTTTTTCCCAAAGACAGGGAAACATCATCTTCTGGCATTTCATCGGCTACAGCAGTTTTCTGAAAACGCAGGAGATACACAAGAAACAGAATCAAGAAGACTACCATAATTATGCCTTCGTACTGTTCCAGCATACCATCGAAGTAGATAAATCCGAAGAAAAGAAACGAAGCCAGCATCATGACAGGCCAGTCTGTAGTATAAAAGCTCTTTCGAACATTAATGCTACCTAGCACTACGGTTACCCCTAAAACCAGCCCTAGGTTCGCAATGTTCGACCCTACCACATTTCCCAAAGACAAGTCAGGCAAACCGTCCAAAGCTGCCTTAATACTAACAATCAGTTCGGGGGCCGAGGTTGCAAAAGAAACCACGGTCATACCCACTACGATTTTAGGAATAGAAAGTCTTAAGGAAAGTGCTACGGCAGACTTCAAGAGCCAATTACCCCCTGAGATAAGCAATACAAGTCCCAATACAATCCATAAAACATCTGTCATAGGAGCAATTTGTGGCAAAGATAGATGACGCTACTCGTATTGGACCCATAAAAAGTACATGCGTCACTCGAAATTTTAAGTTTTTTCATACGCCTAAAATCGAGAAACTATGTGGCGGCCTTTAAACGAAATGGCGCTTTTTTAGCCTTTTTTAAACGAAAGTCCCCTTGGTTTGAAGAAAATGTTCGAAAACACCCCTTGAAATACGACATATTGAAATATAAATCAAATATAAGTATAACATTTTATAACTTATCACAAGGAAGTCACATCAATTTTAAATCCCAACTCGTTTTTTTAACTCCATATTCGTATTCAATTTTATTCTTTTTCATCAAAACCTTTGGAAACATGACATCGGTCATTCTATATTCGAACTCGTAACCGGTTAACAAAATAATATTCAACCTTTTAAACTTTAAAAAATGCTGACCATCGTTAAGTTCTTTATTTCAGTTCTTGTCATCTTATTAGAAACTATTTTCGTTTAATCACCGAATCATCATACATCAATCAAGAAATCATCATCAATCAAAAAACAACCGGTTACTAAACGAATAACTTTCAATCACATCAATCAAAATCATTCAATCAATCAAAAACATAAGAGAGACGGCGAAATCGCCGTCTTTTTTGTTTCAAACCTTATATCATTAGGTATATCAAGGCTCCTGTAACACCTGAATTTGTACATTTCGATAGAAACCAATACATTCTTTAGAAAAAAAATTAATGTTTAATAATCTGATTTTCAAATACTTGTAAATTATTTGTAAAAAAAGTTCATTTTTTTTCAGGAATTTTCGGGATGTCATTGTTTTATATACAAACACACATGATATGAAAGCTTATAAATCCTCAACCATCACACTTGAAGCCGATAAGAAGGAGATAGAAAAGATGTTTATTGAGGAAGCCTTCTTCCTCTCATGGTTGACGGTTGCGGTCATTATGGCCAGCGTAAGTTTCATCAGCTATTTTTAAAGACAACAATTCAGCATATTTAAAGACACCAAAAGGAGGTCAAATCTTTGCGATTTGACCTCCTTTTTTTGTACCCTACTCCAACTGAAGCAAGTTCTCCCGTTTACTAAGGGATATTTATATTTGTACCCACCAATAATACAAACTTCATGTTTTTCAAGTTTTTGGCGAAAGTAAACAAGGTACTATTACCCTCATACACCAAAAGAAGATTGGATTTGTCCAAAGCTTCAAAGTTTCAATTGGCTATTATTGGCTGGCGGTATTATGTTACGACCAAAGCGCTAGGCTAATACGAAATCAAACTTTGTATCTGCTTGCCTTTCAGTTTATCCGCCCCGTTCAAAAAGGTAAGGTGAATCAAAAAATTGCATTGAACCACTTCTCCTCCTAATCGTTCAACAAGATTGCAAACGGCTTTCGCCGTACCTCCCGTAGCCAATACATCATCATGCACCAGTACTTTTTCGCCTTTTTGGATAGCATCGGTATGGATTTCTAGAGAATCCTCGCCGTATTCCAAGGCGTAGGTCTCCGAAATCGTGTTATACGGCAGCTTCCCTTTTTTACGAACCGGGACGAAACCTGCTTTAAGTCTAGCGGCCAGCATCGGCGCAAAAATAAAGCCTCTACTATCTACACCTACTACTTTGTCCACACTCACAGCTCCAACCAAATCACATAGCGTATCGCACGCTTTGGTCAAAGCAAGCGTATCTTGTAGCAAAGGGGTGATATCCTTAAAAACAATTCCAGATTTTGGAAAGTCAGCTATATCGCGGATATACGATGTAAAATCCATTTTTTTTGGTTTAGAGGTTTTGCGATAAATTTAAAAAGAAATATATTTGCACCCCATTAAAAAGGCCTCGTGGCGCAACTGAATAGCGCATCTGATTACGGCTCAGAAGGTTGCAGGTTTGAATCCTGCCGAGGTCACTGCAAAGGTAAACCCTGTATGAAAATACAGGGTTTTGTATTTTTTTGGAAGTTTTGAAAGCTTGCTTTCATAAGTGAGCAAGAAATGACAAAACCGTAGCGCTTCAGCGATGCAAGTTTGCATTTTCAGGTCGGAGCTCAAAGGAGGGGGCGAAGCCAATCCTGCTAAGGTCACCTGGGAGGAAACTCCAACAGATTTTTAATTAGTCCACAGTCTTGACCAAGTTACAAATACTCATACCTTATCTCATAAAAAGTTAATTCACGATACTACTAAAAATAACCGGAAGTTAGACTCAAAAGTCTATAGAGAAGTTTTCTGGCAAAATTGTCCTATTAAAGATATGTTTTACAGGACTTTTATAATTAGAAAAACAAAGAACTAAATCGAGTTCTTTGATTGCGGAATAGTGTATATTATGGTTTATGTTTCAGTAACATGAAAATAGTTACTTCGAATAATTCTCTACCACAAAATCGCCCCAATCAGCAATGGATTGAATTATTGGAATTAAGGTCTTACCAAAATCCGTTAACGAATACTCAACTTTTAAAGGTGGCTTTGAAGTATATACTTTTCTTCTAATCAAACCATCTTCTTCAAGCGCCTTTAGCTGTAGACTCAATGTTCGTTCTGTTACCGTGGGCATTGATTTTCTCAGTTCGTAATACCTCAATTTTTTATTCATCAAATGGAAAAGAATAACCGTTTTCCATTTTCCACCAATGATGCCCATTGTCAAGCTTGCACAACAGGGATATTCCCTACCTCTAAATTTTAGTTTTTTGGGCGCTACCGTTTCCATAAAGATATACTATCATTTTTGACCGTTATTGCAAAGGTAGATTACTATACTTAATTTTGCAACTATCAATTTTATAGTAAAAAACACCACCGATATGAAAGCAATGATAATCAATAAATATGGTGAGGACGCTGTATTTGAAACACAGGAAATAGCAACCCCAAAATTAAAGTCTGGTGAGGTACTCATCAAAATTGCAGCATCAAGTGTAAATACGGTAGACACCATGATTAGAAAAATGGGGAAAGACCTGCCCCTATCACCGGATGCTCCCGCCATATTGGGAATGGATCTTGCCGGAACTATTGAATCCATAGCCGATGATGTCACCGGTTTTTCTATTGGTGACGAGGTATATGGCTGTGTGGGAGGTTTAGCGGATTTACCAGGAACTTTGGCAGAATATGTTGCAGCGGATAGTAAACTAATTGCTAAAAAACCAAAAAATCTTACGATGAAGGAAGCTGCAGCAATACCTTTGGTGGGCATTACTGCTTATGAAGGTCTTGTACGAGCTGGTATCACATCAGGACAAGATGTATTGGTTCACGGAGGTTCAGGAGGTGTTGGTCATATTGCATTACAATTGGCGAAACACTTTGGAGCTAATGTGTATTCTACTGGTGGAGGAGAAAAACAATTGGCACTAATTGAACAACTTGGTGCAGTACCCATTAATTATACAACAGAGACCGTTGAAGATTATGTTCAAAAACATACAAACGGAGCTGGGTTCGATGTCATATATGACTCGGTCGGAGCTGGAAACCTTATCAATTCATTTAATGCTGCTGCCTTAAACGGACATGTCACAACCACGGTATCTATGTGTGAATTGGACCTTACAACGCCGCATTTTAAAGGACTCTCCTTACACGTGGTATTTATGTTGATTCCAATGTTACAAAATCATAAGCGGGAAACACACGGAAAAATACTTCAAAATATTACTCAAATAGTAGAAGATGGAGGGTTAAAACCTATTTTGGATAAGCAATCTTTTTCTCTAGAAGAAGCAGGAAAGGCGCACGCCCGTTTGGAAAGCGGACAGGCTATGGGAAAAATTGTCATTGAAAACTATCAATAACGAAGTTGTTTTACTAATAAGAACAAACTGAAGGATTAAAATTAATTGACGATGAAAACAATTTTAATTACAGGAAGTACAGACGGAATAGGCAAGCTTACAGCAATAAAATTTGCCAAAGAGGGTAATACAGTTTTTGTTCATGGCAGAAACAAAGAGAAATTAAACTATGTAATTTCAGAAATAAAAGATGCTTCAGGAAATCAAAATATAGATGGTTTTGTAGCCGATTTTTCAGATTTAGAAGCTGTTTCAAAAATGGCAGAAGACATTAAGTCGAAGATTTCCAAACTAGACATTTTAATTAATAATGCCGGAATTTTCAAAACTTCGGCAGCAAGTAAATTTAATGGGTTTGATATTCGATACGTCGTTAACTATCTAGCACCTTATGTCTTAACAAATGAGATATTATCAGTATTGCAAAATGGAGAGCACACACGCATTGTTAATTTAAGTTCAGCTGCACAATCACATGTTTCTGATGCAACTTTAGCAGGTATAAGCATGCATGCCGCTAGTGAGGCATATGCTCAAAGTAAGTTAGCGTTGACTATGTGGAGTTTCGCTTTTGCGAAAGCGAATCCGGAAATAACAACTATTGCAGTAAATCCAGGATCGTTGTTAAATACGAAAATGGCAAAAGAAGCTTATGGTCAGCATTGGTCACCAGCAGAAAAAGGTGTAAATATTTTATATGATTTAGCCATTTCTCATGAACATGAAAATGATTCAGGAAAATATTTTGACAATGACAAGGGTACTTTTTCCAAAGCACATCCTGATGCTTATGATAAAGTGCTTGTGGCGGAATTAATTGCCAAAACAAAAGAGATAATTTGGTAATAAATGGCAAGAACCATATTTGAAAATATTGTAATTCAAAAATTTGAAGAGGCAACAACATTGGCTTTCTGCCAATACACACCTATTCGCTTTTTTGAAATTCTGTATATCGAAAAAGGCTCTGGAACCATTATTATTAACAACCACAAAGTAACGTATGAGGATAATCAGTTATACATTTTAATTCCAAGTGACCAATATAATCTAGAAATTGAAACAGCAACTACCCTTTCTGCTATAAAATTTCTATACAGTTTCTTTAATAATGCTTCGGTTAATGATAATCTTACAGAACGAAAAGAGTGGTTTAAAAGAATAGAAACTATTTTACACAGTGCGAACAGAACATCACACTTAAACATACATTATAATGTAGACCAAAGTAGCTTACACGCTTTGTTCACCGTATTATGTAACGAATACAATGAAGAGAATTTAAAGAACGAAGTTGTATTAAAATCTACTTTACACACTATTTTACATATCATTTCTAGAAATGTAAGTTTTGTATCATCAAAAATGGCCAGTTCTAAAATTCAGGATATAATCAATTACATCCACTACAATATTTACGACACTGAAAGACTTACAATTAAAGAATTAGCCAATCAATTTTACATTTCAGAAAACTACATTAGTCAATATTTTAAAAGTAAAATGAATATTGGTTTAAAAAAGTACATTCTTAATTACAAATTAAAATTAGCCGAAACACGCTTAAAATATACAGACTTAACTATTACTGAAATTGCGCAGGAATTAGGCTTCACTGACAGTAGTCATTTAGATAAAACCTTCCTCTCTTACAAGGGAATCACTGCTAAAGCGTATCAAAACAGTCTTCAAACCACTTCATAATTTCATAATCCTAGTTTTTTACTAAATCCTCGTTTTTTCTTACAAAAAACAAGCTTAAGTCCCGAGGTAAATTTGCTCTATAATTAATGGCAATTAAAACAAATAACTATGGATTATAAAAATTTTCAAACATTCACCGCAAAACAAAATGGTGGAATTTTAACAGTAGATATCAACTTTGGACCTGTAAATGTACAAGGGCAAGAAATGCTTGCAGATTTAAGCAGTTTATGTCTTCGTTTAGAGCGAGACAGAAGTGTAAAAGTAGTTGTGTTTCAATCCTCAAACCCTGGTTACTGGGTATGTCACTACGACACTAACTTATTAAGGGATATGTCTGAAGAGGCAATATCAAGAAATGAGGTGAAATTATTAGACCTACAATCTGTTTTAGAAAGATTGAGCAATGTACCACAAGCAACGATTGCAAAAATTGAAGGTTTTGCACGTGGTGGTGGACACGAAATGGCCTTAGCGTTAGATATGCGTTTTGCAGCTAGAGGAAAAGCGAAGTTCATGCAAATGGAAGTTGGTATGGGAATTTTGCCATGTGGAGGTGGAGCGTCGCGTATGGCTAGACAAGCAGGACTAGGAAAAGCACTAGAAATCATTTTAGGAGCAAGAGATTGGGATGCTGATGAAGCTGAAAAATTCGGAACTATAAACAAAGCATTAGATGCAGATGAAATTGGACCATATGTAGATGCTTTAGCAGAACGTATTTCTAAATTTCCAGCAGAATCTATAGAGGCTTGTAAGCGGGCTGTATATGCCTCCATCGATTTACCAATTGCCGAAGCTCTGAGTGAAGAAGCATACCAATTATTTCAAGCAACAAGTAAAACACCAGCAATTAAGCGTTTTACAATTGCTGATGAAAATGGAGCACAGTTTGACCATGACAACCAGAAAAACTGGGAAAGCATGTTAATGGATTTACAAGAGATTCAAAAAGATTAATTCCTTTGATAACTAAGATTGATTAATAGCGGAAAATGGATGTCTTTCATAGTAAAGGCATTCATTTTTAATAAAACATATAAAGAAATGAAACACAATAATGCACTCGCACAAGCTCGTGCGCTTAGCCAGCCTTCCCGTGAAGCTTCCCTAAAACGTGAAGCATCTGTCTCTCATTTTTGGAACAATAACCGAAAATTGCTAGAAGATGCTTGGGCAGAATGGGAAATGGAAAACAAAGACAGTTTACTGATTCCTGATGAAACACTACTTGACCCAAAATTGCGAAAAGCGATTAACGACGCATGGGAAAATCCAGAAAAAGAAAATGCTGTTGTAGATTTATGGGAAGAAATTATTCCTGGAGTATATGTTGCACAGTTTTTTGACCTTGAACGTTTAGCAGATTTTCGCAACTATTTAGAGACTGTGGTGAATTCAGAAATTCCTAGACGTGCGCCTTACGGTATTCAGTTGAATCGCTATGGAATTATGCTTGACCCACGCTCGGAAGGGCATTTGGCTGCACCAAATTTTCAAGCATTTTATAACGATATGATGAACCGCTACATGCGTCCGATTGCTCGTTTGCTACTAGGGACTTATGGTTATGATAACCAAACATTTGGTTTTTCCATTCAATATAATCCTGATAAGGATAAAGATTTGCATGCGCACACTGACGCTTCAGCGGCTACATTGAATATCAACATCAATTTACCTGATGAAAAATTTACAGGTTCACAAGTTGATTTCCATGACGAAAGCACAGGGAAAACGGTACAGACCATTTTTGAACCTGGAAAAGCAATAATACACCGTGGTAACGTTCCACACGCTACACACCCCATCACTGGTGGACAGCGCAGTAACTTGGTCGTGTGGTTATACGGAGACCGAATGCAAATACCACGTGGTGGTGCAAGTAGCTACGGTAATATTGGTAATTCAGCATCTGTAGTAGATGTAACAGAAAACATCAGTCCACGTGAGCGCTGGAGTGTGCCAGACAGTCCAAAAGATACTTTTGCACCATTTTAAAAAGACAAATTCCCTAATCAAATTTGTTGAAGTATTTTTTACTAGTTGAAACAAATTAGTAGGTAATACATTGGTATTGCCTACTAACCTTTTAAAATACAGTACTCAGAGGATTTAGACTTAATCCTGCCGAGGTCGCTTAAAGCGAAAACCCTGTATTTTCAGGTCGGAGCACAAAGGAACACCGAAGGTAATCTTGCCGAGGTCACTTAAGAATAAAAGTCTATCCGAGGGTGGGTTTTTTTTGACCTATTTTCAAAACATAGCTTTGATACAGACATCAGACGTATTGCAAGCTCTGATGAATAAAAAAATGGGATTCTATCAAAGTTTGAAACAATTTTCATCGCAAGCATTAGTATTTTTCATATTTGTGTTCGTGAATTTTTAGATACGGTATCGTAATTTGTCCTTAAAGGATTTAGAAATGGGTTTTATCGAAATCAGACACTTAAAACTTATAGATACCATTGAGCAGGTCGGTACTTTAAATAAGGCAGCGGAAAGACTTTACTTGACGCAGTCGGCCCTTAGCCATCAATTAAAAGAACTTGAGGCTCGTCTTGAAACAAAGATTTTCCATAGGGTGAACAATAAGTTAGTCTTTACACACTCAGGTAAAGAACTTCGGGACGCGAGTAAAGAAATCCTGAAAAGGCTTGATGTTCTGGAAGATAAAATTCACGAAATCAACAAAGACGATATCAAAGATTATATACATGGATATTCTGATGAAGAAACTATACGTCTAAATGATCAGGCCGATTCTATTTCAGAAATACTTCACTGGGATTCGAAATGGGAGAAAGATGCTCTGGTTTTGGAAGCTGGGTGTGGCGTTGGAGCCCAAACCAAAATTATTGCTCAGATGAGTCCAGAAGCCTCATTCATTAGTGTAGATATTTCTTCTACCTCTATTGAAAAAGCAAAGTTTGCTATCGCGAAAGAGAAAATAGGAAATGTACATTTTGAGCTTGCAGATATTTTCGAACTCCCCTATCCAGACGGTCATTTCGACCATATTTTCGTTTGTTTTGTACTCGAACATCTTACGCGTCCTATGGATGCCTTAAAGGAACTAAAACGGGTTTTGAGAAGTAACGGAACGATAACCATAATAGAGGGCGACCATGGTTCAACTTATTTTCATCCTGACAGTGAAAATGCAAGAAAAGCGGTTGAAGCTCAAGTGAACCTTCAGAAAAAAAAGGGAGGCAATGCAAACATAGGAAGGGAATTATACCCCATACTGAGCGACGCAGGTTTCAACGGTATTAAAGTCTCTCCTCGGCAAGTATATGTTGACGACTCAAAACCCAAACTAAAAGAAGGTTTTATACGAAATACTTTCACGGCCATGATAAAAGGTATTTCCGAAGAAGTTATTGCACAAAAGTTCATCCATAGGAACGAACTTAATTCCGGCATAACGGACTTGTATAATACTGCTATTGATAATGGAACATTTTGCTACACTTTTTTTAAGGCTAAAGCCACTAAGAAGGTGGTGTCATAAATTCAACGTTTTTCTGCACTGTTCTATTTCTACTTATCTTGATGATTGATTAGGGAAAGTTCAAATCAAGGATAATCCTAGTTGTCGTTAGGAAATAATCTTTTCATCAAACCACCTTGTCCGCGCAGGATGAACTCGCGAAAGCGCATGGTTACGCCTTGAAGACAAAGCCCATGCCCAAAATATAGCCCATAGCCTCTTTCAACGCTATATTTGATTCGAACTTTGGGTCGGTGTTTATATCCGCGTGCACCTCCGGCTCAACGTCATATTTCTCCAAAATATCACAGATTGAATAAGCAGCTTCCACGGATAGGGTCACTTCACGGAGCATACGCTCTTTGGTGCCAATTTTTGGGGTCCCTTTTTCCTTACGAAGTACCACGATGACCGTACCATAGGCCACATAGGACTTATAGGCCTAGGAATCTGAACCTGCACATATTTTTAGTCCATGACCATCCTTTTGCTCCTTGATGATCACATTTTCAATGAGCGCGGGAATGGGTTCTTCGAACACCTGTCTCGAAAAATTTCTCCATTTATTACTTGTTGATTCCATCCTTTAAAGTTTTTTGAAAAGCACGGATTAAAAATATTATAAAGACTTGACCGTCCATTTATCACGTCCAAAGAACTATAAAAAAAGAAAGAAATTGAACTGAAGTCAGCTTTAAAAGTAACGAAAAAGAAAGTCTTGAAAGTGGAAGCACTCTGCACTAGTAGCCTGGAAAGGGGTTGGAACCAAAGGGAGTCACCCCTAGAATTTATAGAAAGATTCAAGGCTGTGCCCAAGCCATTTTCAAAGCCTTAAAGCCGGCTGGGTCGTAGTTTTCCAAATCTTCTTTGGTGAACGGGAAATAATCGTTTTGTCCGAAAAAGGCTTCTGTAAGTTCTGCAAAATATTCTCCTTCGCTAGTTAGTGCGTAAGCTTCGTAAGCGGTAGAATAATTGCCATTTCCCAAATCGTAGCCGACATTTAAATAGAGTTCAGAGCTAACGGCATTTTGATAGGCTTTGGTTATTGCTGCTCTCTTTTCGCTATCGGCAGCCATGGCATGATGATACCAGTGCGCAAGCTCATGCAACACCAAAAAGGGTTGGTTTTTGTTCGTCCAATTGATAAAATTTTTGATGTTGGATATTTCAATTGCCTTTGTTTTCTCCAAAATGTAACCATTTTGGGCCAACCAAAATTCCGATGGGTGAAATACTGCCGAGCCATTGGATGTTTTCCAATCGACAAAAATATTAACCGTCTTGAGTTGGTTCAGAATAATGCTGCTCAAATCAAGTTCAGTTACCTCAATCAATTTTCTTTCCAATAAATCCAATGCCTCCTGAGTAAGTGCATCATCATTTTCAAACGCTTTGTCTTCAACAAAAACATTGAAACCCACTAAATCATAATTGGAATATCCCTCAACTTCTAAAAGTTTCTGGTTTTCTTGTTCAAGATCTGATGCATTTTCCTCGCGGGAATTTGTTATTTCCTCCTGAGTAGAACAAGAGATAACGGTTAGGACCAGAATGGATGATAGGTTAAGAAGTTTCATTGGGATACGATTTGATTGTTATTTAAGCTGCCGAAAAGTCTTATCACTTATTTTGTCTGAACTTAAAACGGAATATGAGACAAGAAATTACGTATTCATAACAATTGAAAGGGAACAAAACCCTACTTACAACAATGATGGGGTTTTTAAAAAGACTGTCTGGGGGCAATACCGGCCTTGAGTTAATCGATTCTGAATTGGGAAAATTTGATAACAACTATTTTAAGGTAGAGCATATAACTTGGATTGGTAGTGCTGTATTATTTGGTAATTCGATTGAACTTTTAATGGATGGAAATCCTGAAACTTTATCACAAAATCAGAAGAAAATTGTGTTGAAAGCAGACAAGATTCGAGTAGAATTGAAATCATG
>CALBPG010000213.1 GCA_937899065.1 uncultured Allomuricauda sp. | reverse complement strand
AATTCCGGACAGTCCAAACATTTAAGTTCGCCATCTTCTCCCATCATCCAAGTATGACCAATCATACTACCGCGATACAAATCCCTATCATTGGCGATACCACGTCCGATATGGCCTGCTGTCGACCGGTCTAGTCTCAAAACTTGTCCAGCAGGAACATAGATTGTGGTGAAAACTTTTTGTTCGCGTGCTTTGTATGATACTCCCGTAGTGAGGTGGTCATCCAAAACGATTTGAGCTGAATCCAACGCGTAGCTGTATTCAATGTTTTTGGCTCTTTCACGGGCTGCTGCTGTCGATGAACCATGAGCATCTTTTCGGATGTTCATTTTGATAACATCTTCGTCCGCTTGACGAATTCGAAAGTATACATCATCTGAAACCAAAACCCTATCGTCATTTTCATTTACACCCAAGGTCATTCCCCCAAAACTCATCTCGCCCCAGTCATATAACAACTCTGAATCTCTCATTTTCACAACTAAGGTATCTGATGAGTTTTCGGGAATGATAGTTTCTTTGATGTTTACACTACCCACATTCGCAAATTCAGCCGCCTGGCGTACCCCCATGGCGAATAGACCTCCGATGGAAAGCAACCATAATCCCAAAAGCGAAAACTTGGCGATGTTTCCAATAGATTTCAAGTTGTTCACCAAAATTTTAAGTCCTAAATACAGTAGGAAGAAAAACGGGATGCCTACTACCAAGAACACTAACAAGGAAACCAACCAAACGGGAGCTCCGGTATTGTTTATCATTTCATAGAAATCTATGCCCGGTACGTTCACTACATCCAAAATACCTACGGTGAAGAGTCCTACAAACAAGCCAATGAGCGTGGAAGCACCGATAATTATCAATAAAATACCAATGAACTTACCAATGATTTTGAAGAAGAACATAATGATGTCTCCCAAGGTATCGAAAAAGGTCTTGGAGCCGCTTTTGACCTTTGTGCCGACTTTTTCATAATCGACGTTTTTTACTTTTTCTGCAACATCATCAAACCCCTCTTTAACTTTGCGTTCTATATTGCTGATGTTGATGGGCTCTCCCGTCATATCCAATTTTTGCGAGGTAGTATTGGCTTCAGGAACCAAAATCCATAGAAGGATATAGGCAATAAGTCCAAAACCAGTGAAAACCGCCAAAAGAATAAAAATCAAACGAATCCAAAGAGCATCAATGCCGAGGTAGTATTCAAGTCCGGAACATACCCCACCGATGTACTTTTGGTCCATGTCACGGTACAATTTCTTCACTTTTTTATCGCTCGCTTTCTTGGAAGTCGGTTGATCTTCAAAAATGTCTTCGTCCACCATGTAGTCCTCAGGTTGCCCCATCACTTGGATAACTTCATCCACTTCTTTGTGGGTGATGACCTGACGTTCGTTTTCCATTATCACCAAAAAGAGTTCGGCGATTCGAGCCTCTATGTCAGCAATGATTTCGTCACTGCCAGCCGTACCCGAAAATGAGCGCTTTACAGATTCCAAATATCGTTAGAGCTTGTTGTAAGCATCTTCGTCTATGTGGAAAAGCGAGTTTGCAAGATTTATATTAACAGTTTTGTTCATTTTAAAATTATTTTGTGTTGGTTACCAGATTAACAGCATTTCTCAATTCTTCCCAAGTGCCGTTCAGCTCGGACAAAAACATATGACCGGTTTCTGTAAGTGCATAGTATTTTCGGGGCGGGCCAGAGGTGGATTCCTCCCAGCGGTAGTTCAGCAGCCCGGCATTTTTCAACCGGGTGAGTAGTGGGTAGATTGTACCCTCCACTACTAGCATTTTGGCGTCTTTTAGTGCTGCCAAAATCTCTGAAGCATACTTGTCGTCTTCTCTAAGAATGGAAAGAATACAATACTCTAGAACCCCCTTGCGCATTTGCGCTTTTGTGTTTTCAATATTCATAACTAGCATGGTTCCATTTAATTAACTGTTCGTTTTTTGATTGTTGGTCCAAGATTGGACCTATTTTGATTGATTGACTGATTGATGAATAAACTCTTATTTTCTCATTTGATGAATTTTATGGTTAAAGGGTATTTGAATGCTTGGCCTTCATTTGTGCGTATAGTGGCCAGAATGGAGTACACAACGTTTACAATAATAAGGCTGGCTTGCAACAAACCGGTGATACCGGCAGGCCATAACAGATTTCTTAGTTTGAAATCGTCGTTGCTGATGTGAATGTCAAAGTTGTTGAGATTGTGAAGGCGATTAAATCCGAACACATCCCAATCAAACACATCTGGCCAAAAACTTAGAAAGAACGGAATGGAAAGGATACTTAAACTGATGGAATACAAAAGCATGCTGATTTGAAAGTTCAAAGCCTGTTTGCCATTATAGTCCACGAATTCATATTCCTTCTTATTAGCAGTCCATAGAATCAACGGAAGGATGAAATTCCCGAAAGGAATAAAATACTTGGAGAACGTTGAAGCATGAATGATAGCTGATAAGTTGCGTTCGTGCTTGGTTAATGTAGTTGCCATTTTTTGATTGATGATTTGATGATGTTTGTAATCTAAATGTGATTTGCTACTGGTGTTGACTAACTTGTTTTATGAAAATTTTGATGAACATAATGCCATCACCTATTAGCTTACGATACAAATATATATCCAAAAGATGGTACTATGCAAAACAAAGTACTAAAGATTAACATTTTATTAACAAAACGAAACTTCGAATATTTTCAATACTTTTAAGGACAGATTCATGACAAGATGCCTACAAAACCCAGCAAATTCAACAGTTTTACTTTTTTTAAATTACCTTCTGCATGGTGGTGTGGGGTACGACTCAAACAGCTGGATACTACCACCGCGGTTACAACAGTTAAACATAGATGGGTCAATCAAAATCCTTTTAAGTCGATGTTTTGGGCAGTACAGGGCATGGCTGCAGAGTTGAGTACGGGGGCAATGGTCATAGACCAAATTCGGGCCAGTGGCGAAAAAATATCCATGCTGGTAGCCAATAACAATGCTACCTTTACAAAGAAAGCCACGGGGCGAATCACCTTTACTTGCAATGACGGCCATCTTATCAAAGAAGCAATAGAAAAGACGATTGCCACCGGTGAAGGTCAAACCTTTTGGATGAAATCAGAAGGGGTAAATGAACAAGGTGTAGTGGTTTCAACATTCAATTTTGAATGGACCGTTCGCAATAAAGTCAAAGCATAAATCACAATTAATTATACAACTAGAAACAATGGGAAAATTCGAAATCAAGAGCACTGGGTCAGGTAAAACCATGTTCAATCTTAAAGCTGGGAATGGGCAAGTTATTTTGACGAGTCAATCGTACGCTAGTATGGACGGCTGTAAAAATGGAATTGAATCCGTGAAGAAGAACTCACAAGACGATGCTCGTTTTGAACGCAAAACCGCAAAAGATGGAAGTCCGTTTTTCACATTGAACGCTACCAATGGCCAGGTTATTGGTAAAAGTGAAATGTATTCTTCGAAAGATGCCATGGAAAACGGAATCGCTTCAGTGAAGAAAAATGCTCCTGATGCTGATACCGTCGAGGTCTAGACTAAAAAAGATCTCTAAAAAGAAAGAAAGCGGCCTGTGTGCCGCTTTTTTTGGTCTATTGGAAATGTAAGGCCTTTTGTAACAAAATCCCTAGATTACAAACTCATAGAGTATCAACAGTAAACGAAAAATATGAACGCTCACGAAATTGACTACCAGATTTATGGTGAAGAAATGCAATATGTAGAAATCGAATTGGACCCGCAGGAGGCCGTTGTGGCTGAAGCTGGAAGTTTCATGATGATGGATACCGACATTAAAATGGATACTATTTTTGGAGACGGCTCCAATCAGGAATCTGGTGTTTTGGGAAAGTTGTTTTCTGCCGGAAAACGCTTGTTGACCGGGGAAAGTCTATTCATGACGGCATTTTTGAACGTTGGTCAAGGTAAAAAACAGGTCAGATTTGCATCACCTTATCCTGGTAAAATCATTCCCATTGACCTTTCTGAACAAAACGGAAAGTTCATTTGCCAAAAAGACGCTTTTTTATGCGCTGCGAAAGGTGTTTCAGTAGGGATTGAATTCTCCAAGCGCTTGGGAAGGGGTTTATTCGGTGGTGAAGGGTTCATCATGCAAAAGTTGGAAGGTGATGGTTTGGCTTTTGTCCATGCCGGCGGAACCACTGCTAAAAAAGAATTGGCTCCGGGAGAGGTCCTTCGTGTGGATACCGGCTGTATTATTGGATTTTCCCAAACGGTGGATTATGATATCGAATTCGTTGGCGGGATCAAAAACACTATTTTTGGTGGCGAGGGCTTGTTCTTTGCGACTTTGCGCGGCCCCGGCACCGTATACGTACAATCCTTGCCATTTAGCAGACTCGCTGGTCGCGTGTTGGCTTCCATTCCAAGAGGTGGAAAAGATAAAGGTGAAGGGAGTCTCCTCGGTGGATTGGGAGATATTCTTTCTGGGGACAATAATTTCTAAATATCCTTCCTATTTTTAGGAAATGGATTTTAAAGAACTCATACATTTTCTTAAGGAACTTCAAAAAAACAATAACAAGGAATGGATGGACCAAAACAGAAAATGGTACCATTCCGTGAGAAATGATTTCATCCAATGGTTGGATTCGCTAAACGATACGATGGCAGATTTGGATGACCAATATTATGATACACCAGGAAAAAAGGGAATCAATCGCATCAATAACAATTTGATGTTCCATCCAAACAAGCCTGTGTACAAAGACCATTTTGGAGCGGGTTTGGATAAAGCCCCTAATTCAGCGGATTTTTATATTGAAATTGGAATCAAGCAGTCATTTTTAGCGGGTGGTTTTTGGCGTCCAGACCCCAAAAAACTTCGGAATATTAGGGATGGTATCGACTATAATGGAGAGGAACTTCATGACATCATCAACCAAAAAGATTTCAAGGCTACTTTTGGCGAGTTGTATGAAGATGAAAAACTAAGTCGTCCCCCTAAAGGTTTTGCGAAGGACCATCCGCATATCGAGCTTTTGAAAAATAAAACCTTTGCCGTGGTACATAACGTTTCCAATACCGAGGTGTTGAAATCAGGGTTTGAAAATAAAATTGTACAAGTATACACGGAGATGCTTCCTTTCCGAAGGTATTTGAACGAAGCGGCGATGATCTAATCTTAGATTCTGGTAAAATCATAATACGTGACGGCAATCCCATCCCATAATGAACACGAAATTCCCGAAAGGAAACTTTTACTGAAAAACGTTCAAAAACATGTTTCGCTAACCTCCGATGAATGCGAAACGGTCCTTTCCTATTTTTCGGAAAGACCAATTAGGAGAAAAGACAAAGTAATCTTGCAAGGAAAGCCGTGCAGAAAATTTTGCTTTGTGGAAAAGGGAAGTTTGCGGGCATACCACACCAACGTAGAAGGCAAAGAATCGACCATAATGTTCGCTGTTGAAGATTGGTGGATTACCGATATGGGCGCTTTTCTAAATCAAACCCTAGCAAACTTATCTTTGGAAACTTTGGAAGATAGCCTTCTCTTCGAGTTGGAGGCATTGAAATTCCAAGCTTTGCTCAACGAACTCCCTAAACTAGAACGGTATTTTAGAATTCTCTTCCAGAGGGCTTATGTGCGGGAACAGCAAAGGGTTTTAGATGCGATTTCCATGCCCCTTGAGGACCGTTATCTTCGTTTTTTGAACAAATACCCCAAGATTGCAGCTAAAGTGACGCAAAAGCAAATTGCCTCCTATCTCGGGGTGACCCCAGAATTTCTCAGTATGGTGAAAAATAAAAATTCCTCTTAAACTATCTTATCGTTTTCTCGAAGGTGAATTCGTTTCTTTGAAAAAAGAAAACCATGATGCTCATTCTCATTGCGGGACCTTATCGCAGCGGTACGGGAAACGACCTGGATTTGATTCAACAAAATATGGATAGACTAGAGGCGATGGCCTTGCCTATTTTTGAAAAAGGCCATGTTCCAATGATTGGCGAGTGGGTGGCAAATCCATTGATAAAGCTAGCTGGGTCGAAGGCGATAGGAGATGCCATTTTTAAAGAAATTCAATATCCTGCATCGCATCGTTTGTTGACTAAATGTGATGCCGTGTTACGCATTCCAGGAGATTCCAATGGTGCGGACCAAGATGTGGCACTTGCTCAAAAATTAGGATTGAAAGTATATTTTAGTCTTGACGAAATTCCAAATGCAGATGGGTAAAGTCCGAAACATTAAAAAAGAGTTGCTTTCCGATAATTGGTATTCCCTTGAAAAAGTCACTTTTGAGTATCAAAAAGCGGATGGTGAATGGGAAACACAGGTACGAGAGGCCTACGACCGGGGTAATGGAGCGGTAATCCTTCTTTATAATAAAGTCAAGCAATCTGTGGTTTTAACTCGTCAGTTTAGAATGCCCACTTATTTGAACGGCAACGAAACCGGGATGATGATTGAGGCTTGTGCTGGTATTTTGGAAAAAGGAAATGCCGAAGAGACCATACGCATGGAGGTGGAAGAGGAGACAGGGTACCGAATTAATGATGTTCAAAAGGTATTTGAATCCTATATGTCACCAGGTTCGGTTACCGAGATTTTGTACTTCTTTTTGGGAGAATATGAAGATGATATGAAAGTAAGCGAAGGCGGCGGTGCAGAAGATGAAACTGAGAATATTGAAGTATTGGAACTTCCCTTCGCGGCAGCACTGAAAATGGTCAAAACGGGTGAAATCAAAGATGCGAAGACCATTATGTTATTACAATACGCACAGTTGACAGGAATTTTTTCTTAGAAGGTCGGAAGTCAGAAGTCAGAAGTCAGAAGTCAGAAGTCAGAAGTCAAAGGTCTAAGGTTTACCAAAGTAGTTTTACTTCCGAAGAAATCTGTTTCAATACCGCTCGTGTAGTTCTTTAAGCGTCTGATACATTTTTTGGCGCACTACGGCCG
>CALBPG010000212.1 GCA_937899065.1 uncultured Allomuricauda sp. | reverse complement strand
GATAGTGATGAAATCCAACAGGTCAAAGGATTGATTCGCAAAGGAGAGGCCCTCGCCGCCTGTCGTTACTGCGGTGTGGAAGAGAACAAAGCACACTTTTTGAACCTTCCTTTCTACGAAACCGGTGCGGTGCGCAAAAAACCGCATTCGGAAGAAGATATTCAAATTACCTATGAGCTTTTGAACAAAGTTCAACCCCACCAAATTTTTGCTGCTGGGGATTTATCTGACCCTCATGGAACGCATAGGGTCTGTCTTGAAATCATATATAAAACTATAGAACGCCTCATCGAAAACCGAGTCGATTGGATTCGAAACTGTCATGTTTGGCTTTATCGAGGCGCTTGGCAAGAATGGGAAATCGCAGACATGGAAATGGCCGTTCCGATTGGACCCAAGGACATGAAACGAAAAATCAATGCGATTTTCAAACATCAATCACAAAAGGACAGCGCAATGTTCCCAGGAAACGACCAAAGGGAGTTTTGGCAGCGTGCCCAACAAAGAAACACAGAAACGGCACACCGCTATAACGCCCTGGGAATGGCTGAGTATGAAGCCATAGAAGGTTTCGTGCGGTATCAATTTAATATTAACTAAAACTAGCTACTTTATGGGAAAACTACATGAATCCGTTAAAAAGATGGGACTCCGGTCCATCTGGTTCGTGCTGCTCTGCTGCGCTCCTGCGCTCTGGGCTCAGAATCAGTACCGGTTTACGGGGTCCGTCACGGAAAATGGAACGTCATTACCATTAACCGGTGCTTCCGTGTTCGTAAAAGGAACCTCTTTCGGAACAATCACCGACTTTGATGGAAATTATGACTTTAGTGCGAGCTTAACCGAAGGAAGTTACGAGATTACCGTAAGTTCTTTGGGTTACACTACGCAAACGATTGAGGTAAGTGTGGGAAGCGACGAGACCATCACTACCGATGTTGTATTGAGCGAAGACCTTTTGAGTCTTGATGAAGTTGTGGTGACGGGTAACACCGTCGGCGTCAACAAAAGAACCCTGGGTAATGCCATTTCATCCATTAAATCGGAAGAACTGGTAAACAATGGTGCCATTGCTGTGGATCAGGCCATTGCCGGTAAAATTACAGGTGCATTGGTACAACAAAACTCTGGTGATCCCGCAGGTGGGATTAGCATTCGTCTACGAGGACCCAGTACCGTACTCGGAAATTCTGACCCGCTCTATATTGTGGATGGTATTATTGTAAGTAATTCCAGTAATAGCAACGCCTTGGTGGACTTGGGAGGAAATTCCCAAAACCGTTTGGTGGATATCAACCCGAATGACATTGAACGTATAGAGGTCATCAAAGGTGCCGCCGCAGCTGCCATTTATGGTTCGCGTGCGAGCAACGGGGTTGTACAAATTTTTACCAAGAAAGGACGCTCTGGTGAGCCAAAGTTCAATTTTTCAACGAACGTACGCGTCAACGAATTGCGTAAGGAAATTGAATATAATACCGTGCCGCTGGCATGGGAAGACCCTTTCGACCGAACTAATTTGGCAACCACTCCCGTAACTCGTTTCAATTATCAGGATGAGTTTTTTGAATCTGGTTTTGGTATTGAAAACAATCTCTCAGTGAGTGGTGGTAATGAGAGAACCACCTACTATTTATCAGGCTCTTTTTTGGATAATGAAGGGATTATCAAAAACACTGATTTCCAAAGAACCGGATTCAAGGCAAACCTTACCCAAAAAGCTTGGGATTGGTTGGAGATTACCGCAGGCATGAATTACACTCGAAGTGTAAGTAACGATGTGCCGAATGGAGGTATCAACGCTGCTTACGGTGCGATTACTGGTTTTGTTTTTAGTGATAATTCGGTAAACCCAGCGCCAGATGAGTCCGGTGTTTATCCGGTTACTTCATTATTGGTACCACGAACCAATCCTGCAGAAGCGGTAAACCGTTTTGATTTCGGTCAAAAAGTCAATCGTTTTATTACGAGCATGGGCTTGAATGCCAAAATCACGGACAAATTGAGCGCAAACTATCTTTTGGGACTTGACTTCTATAACCAGTCCGCTACGGCTTTTATTCCTATCAACAATACCTCTCCGAATGGTGATGGTTTTGCAAGAAGAGCTGACCTGAACAACTTTCAGTACAACAGTGATTTGAACATTACCTATAGAACGCCTATTAACGAGGATATCGAATCTACCACTACACTAGGAGGTTCATGGCAGTACGAAGAGTTTGACCGTGTGGCTATCGAAGCCGATGGACTAGCCCCTGTGGTTCAAGTAGCTTCGGATGGAAGTATTTTGGCACAAGGTGAAACCCGTTCGCAAATTTCGTATTGGGGTTCCTTCTTGCAACAGTCTTTTGCCTATAAGAACAAATTGTACTTAAATGGTGCAATTCGTTTGGATGGCGCCTCTACTTTCGGAGAAGATGAGCGAAATCAGGTGTACGCAAAAGCAAGTCTTTCTTATGTACTTTCAGAAGAAGATTTTTGGCAAAATACTTTTGGAGACACCTTCAATACTTTTAAGCTTAGAGGTTCTTGGGGGCAAGCGGGTAACTTGACCGCGCTCTCGGCCTTTCAGCGTTTCACAACTTTAAATCCATCTTCCTTGAATGGTGCGCCTAGCTTGCTACCAAGCACTCAACAAGGAGATTTGAATATTGCACCCGAGCGTCAAGAAGAATTTGAACTTGGTTTTGATGCTGGTTTCTTCAACAACAGATTGGCAGTGGAATTCACGTATTACAAACAAGAAGTCACCGACCTTTTGCTTCCAAGGGAATTAGCACCCTCTACCGGGTTTAACTCAAGAATTGAAAACGTAGGGGATTTGGAAAATGAAGGTTTGGAGATTCTCCTTCGCGGTGCACCCATTAAGACCGATGATTTTTCATGGTACATCTCTGCCACATTCTCCAAAAATGAAAACGTAGTAACCAACGTAGCCGGTGGCGGACAATTTGCCTTGGCAGGTAGTTTTGCCACCAATTTTGTTATTGAAGGTGAGCCCTTGGGTGTATTTTACCGTCAGTTCTACGCGAGAGATGCCGATGGAAGCATTTCCTTGGATGAAGATGGATATCCTTTTAGAGGAACCACTGAAGATGGTGAAAGTTCTAAAGTAATTGGGGATCCCAACCCAGAATGGTTTGGTTCCTTAATCAATGAATTTTCATACAAGAACTTCAAACTTCGCATTCAATTCGATGCCGTACAAGGTTTTGATGTCTTCAACTGGAACCGTCGTCTTTTGGACAATGTGATTTTCGGAGGAGGATTCAACGTAGGCCAAGAGTTATTGGGCAACCGCCCAAAAGGTTTCGGGGGTGCCCAAGCAGGTATTTTCGAAGAATTCGTGGAAGATGGTTCTTTCGTAAAACTGCGGGAATTGGCCATCAGCTATAATTTCAAACCACCAATCGACGGTATCGACAATATGTCGGTTAGTTTGGTCGGTAGAAACTTGATTTCATGGGACGACTATTCTGGCTGGGACCCTGAAATCAACACTGCAGGACAAAGCAATGGTGTCCGTGGATTTGACTTTGCGGGAGTGCCGATTCCGAGAACCTACCAGTTGGGTATAAACGTTAGTTTCTAATCTTAAAACAGGTAAAATGACAAAATATATAAAACCATTAGCGCTACTTGTTTCACTAGTTATGGTTACCATTTCCTGTGAAACGGATTTCAACAATCCCAACGCGGCCACTGAAGACCAAGTTTTTTCTTCTAGGGAAGGTATTTTCGCAGCTGCGGTAGGATTGCAACAATTGTATTCAACTACGGGAGTTCGCTGGATTTTGGAGACTCCTGCCATCACAACTCGTGAAGGTGGAATCACCACAACTTTCCAAAACATGATTGAATTGGAAGACGGTGGTGCCGAACTTCCCAACTTCAATTCCAATGTACAAGGACTGTGGTCTTCCATGCTTCGTGTGATGAAAATTGCAGAAGATATTGAACGTAGTGCCGAGAGCATCGAATTGGAAGCAGGTACGCAAACAGGGCTCTCTGCTCACGCAAAACTGTTCAAGGCAATGGCCATCGGCAGTTTGTCACAGAATTACGAACAAGTTATTGTAAACACGAGCAATGATAACGATGCGGCTTTTGTTTCCCGAATCGAAGGGTTTCAAGCAGCCATCGCCTTGTTGAACGAAGCCAGTACCCTTCTAAGTGGCACCGCGCCATCGGACGAGTTTGAAACTAGTATCACGCAAGGAAATATTGACCTGCAAAACACTATCCAAGCGATGATTGCACGGTATCAATTGTTTTCAGGGAATTACGACGCCGCTATTACCGCAGCAAGTGCAGTGGACCAAAGCTCTACTTCCATCTTCGCGTATGATGCGCAAAATCAAAACCCGATGTGGGCCCGTATCATTCAAAATGATGCACCCAACTTTAAACCAAGGGACAATTTTGGTTTGCCGGATAGTTTTGTTTTTGAAGCTGGAGATGGCCGTTTGGCTTTCTACTTGATTCCATTGGATGAAACCAACCAAAATGGTTTGCCCATTGAAGATGTTTCAGGGTTCTTTAATGAAATCACGGAGCCAATTCCGGTATACATGCCGGATGAGATGAATCTCATCATCGCAGAAGCAAATATTCGTAAAACGGCAGCCGACCTTGGGGCCGCAACAACCGCTTTGAACTTGGTACTCACCGACACGGATGACCCGTTTGACGTGAATGCGAACGTTGCCGCCTATTCTGGTGCCAATACAGCGGAGGCGCTGTTGGATGAGATTTATAAAAACCGTAGAGCTGAGCTTTTCCTGACGGGAATGAGCTTGGAAGATAGTCGTCGCTTTAACCGTCCACAGCCTAGTGGCAGTGCTAGGGAATTCACGGAAGAACGGAATCGGAACTTCTATCCTTTCCCAGATATTGAAAGGAACAGTAATCCGAATACACCGGATGACCCAACGATTTAAAGATTGATTTTGAGTTTGTTAGTTTCAGGTTAATCCAAGTGAAAAGGCCTACTTTTATTCTTCTGTAGGCCTTTTCTATTTTTATGAAACAGTCTCTTTTTCTTTTATTCGGGACCCTAGTCCTTTCCTCTTGTATTTCTTCAAAATACAGTAAATCCATGCCCGAAACGGAATTTCGAGGTGTATGGATTGCCACTGTGGTGAATATCGATTGGCCCAAACATCCAGAAGATGATATTGCCAAGAAAAAAAAGGATTTTTTAGAAATTCTGGATTTCTACCAAGACCTTAATTTCAATGCAGCGATTGTACAGATTCGAACGGCTGGTGATGCATTTTATCCGACTGAATTGGCGCCTTGGTCCAAGTATTTGACTGGAAAAGAAGGTAAGCCCTATCAGGGGGATGAAAATCCGTTAGAATGGATGATTGAAGAGACCCATAAACGAGGTATGCAATTTCATGCATGGCTCAATCCCTATCGCGCCACTTTTGACTTGGATACCCTAAGTCTGGCACCTTCCCATGATTATTACCAACATCCTGATTGGATGGTACGCTATGGAAAAAAATATTACTACAATCCAGGGCAACCTGAAGTACGTAAGCAATTTACGGCTATTGTAGGGGAACTCGTAGACCAATATGACTTGGATGCCATTCACTTCGATGATTATTTCTATCCGTATAAAATCAAGGATGAAACATTCGCAGATGACCTTGCCTACACTAAACATGCCCTTCCGAATCAAAAATTGGACGATTGGCGCAGAAGCAATGTAGACTCCTTGGTAAAGCAAGTACACCATGCCATCAAAACCAGTAAGCCTTGGGTACAGTTTGGAATCAGTCCTTTCGGTGTTTGGAAAAACAAATCTACTGACCCTAAAGGGTCGGACACGCGTGCTGGACAAACCACCTACGAAGATTTGTATGCCGACCCCCTCTTATGGATGAATAAAGGCTGGCTAGACTATATCGCTCCGCAAGCCTATTGGAGTATGGATTATCCCGCCGCTGGACACAGGGTTATCACCAAATGGTGGAGTGAGACTTTGCCTGAATCCAATATCTATATGGGAAATGGTACATACAAAATCAAAAACAACAAAGACAAAGCCTGGAAGAAAAACAAAGAAATTCCCAATCAAATTTTAAACGCGCGCCAAGACAACAACATCAACGGAAATATTTTCTTTAGCGCAAAATCGCTCATTGGAAAGCATCCAAAAGTAAATCGTATGCTTCGCAAGGTTTACGCAACCCCTGCCAAAAATCCAGCTCCCTTTAGACAATCAGCGAGAGTATTGGGACCGTTGGAATTCAAAAAAATTAAAAACTCCAAGAAAAGGATATCCTACTGTTTATCTTACAGAGATTCCATTCCAAGTTTTGCATTGCTTTATGCAGTGAAAGAAAATCAAGGAGCAAAAGAGAACAAGACACTTCTCGAAAAAAATTATCTTTCCCCGAATGAAGGGGAACATTGTTTCGACCAAATGCTACCAAAAGGCTATCAAAAATTCAAATTGGGAGTCAGCATTCGAGATGCATATGGAAATGAAAGTCCCATTCAAATACTAAATCCTACTCCATGAAAGATTTATTAGTTCGTTTGATGGAACTTCCTGATAGCAGCCCACTTGAAAAGAAGTTGGGGGCTGACGAAAGCATCGTAGTCAAACGCCCTATTGCCCCCGAAAAAAGCATCGTTTCCAAATGGGTAGGACAACATTTTAGTCCCAACTGGAAAGACGAAGTGGAAGCTGCTTTTAATACTACTCCAACAAACTGCTACATCGCTATTCGAGACCAAAAAATTCTAGGGTTTGCTTGTTTTGAATGTACAGCAAAAAACTTTTTTGGCCCTACAGGTGTATTGGAAACCGAGCAAGGAAAAGGAATCGGAAAGTTGTTATTGCTCAAAGCACTTGAAGCGTTAAAAGACATGGGGTATGCGTATGCCATAATTGGCGGGGTTGGACCTGTAGCATATTATAGAAAAACTGTGGGCGCTCAGGAAATTGAAGGTTCTGAAGTCAGTGTATACCAACACCTATTAAAGCATCCGAGATGAAAGAAGTTCAAAAAGATACAGGTGCTTGGCGCTGGATTCCCCTCTTATACTTTACCCAAGGTATTCCATACGTTATCGTGGTTACAGTTTCCGTCATCATGTACAAACGTTTGGGAATTAGCAATGCGGAAATTGGACTGTATACCAGTTGGCTCTACCTCCCTTGGGTAATAAAACCCTTATGGAGCCCCTTCGTGGATTTAAAAGGCACCAAAAGAGGATGGTTTTTGAGCATGCAGCTTATCATTGCCATTGCCTTTCTAGGGATTGGCCTGTTTTTACCTTCCAATAACTTTTTCGTCACAACCCTAGCCTTCTTTTGGATGGCTGCTTTTGCTTCGGCTACTAACGATATTGCCTCAGATGGTTATTATCTTATCGGTCTCACCCAAAAGAAACAGTCTTTTTTCATAGGGTTAAGAAGTACTTTTTATCGATTGGCCATGGTTACCGGACAAGGGCTTTTGGTGATTTTTGCAGGCTTTCTGGAAAACAAATATGGCGACAACACCAAAGCATGGTCCATTACCATGATTTTAACAGCCGGTTTGATGTTGCTCATGACGCTTAGCAACTTTTTTGCGGCACCACGCTATGAAAGTGGCAAACAGGAAATACAGAAAAAAGCCAAAAGTTTTATCGACATTTTTGTGTCGTTCTTTCAAAAACCCCAAATAGGTGTTGCCATTCTGTTTATTCTATCTTATCGTTTGGGTGAATCACAACTGGTCAAAATGGCATCGCCTTTTTTGTTGGATGATATTGAGGTTGGTGGACTCGGATATTCCACCGAAGCCGTAGGAACCATTTATGGTACTTTGGGGATGATCATGCTTTCCTTAGGTGGAATTTTAGGAGGTATTTTGATTTCCCGTGACGGTTTGAAAAAGTGGATGCTTCCGATGCTCATTTCCCTGAATCTTCCCAATGTACTTTATGCACTTTTGGCAATTACCCATACCACTAGCATCTACGCGGTAGTAGGCACCGTGATTTTGGAACAGTTTGGATACGGTTTTGGTTTTACCGCCTTTTTGATTTATCTCATTTATGTCTCCGAGGGAATTTCCAAAACCTCACACTATGCCATCGCTACGGGTTTCATGGCTTTGGGTATGATGCTGCCTGGTATGATAAGTGGATACGTTCAAGAGTGGTTGGGTTATGATGGATTCTTCACTTGGGTGGTTCTAGCGGCTTTACCGGCTTTTATTGTATTGCGTTTTTTGCGCTATCCACCGGACTACGGTAAAAAAGGTTCCGCAAATGGCAGTTGAAAAACAAATTTGGCCGTTTGATTTGGATAGCATTCCTACCCAAGAAAAAGTAGGACAGCTTTTCATGATTGCGGTATTCATCAACGATACCGAAAGTGAAATACAGCAAACAGAAGAACTGATTCGTCAATACAACATCGGAGCTGTTTGTTTTTTTCACAGCCGTGCCAGCGCAGCAACTAATTTTGAGGGTAAGAAAGTAGTCGTCAGAAATGAACAGAGCTACGAACAACTTCGCTACCTCATAAAACGGTACCAAGCTGCCGCATATATTCCATTATTAGTAGCTATGGATGACGAGTGGTGCCTTGCCATGCGAATAGAAAATACACCGCAATATCCCTATGGTATCACTCTAGGTGCGTTATCCGAAGAAAACGACGATTTGATTCATCTTTTGGGGCAGCATATTGCTAAAGATTGTCTTGAAGCGGGTATTCATTGGAATTTGGCTCCGGTTGCCGATATCAATATCAACCCAAAAAACCCGGTAATCGGGTATCGCTCCTTTGGTGAGGACAAAGAACAAGTCTTAGCCAAGGTAAATGCCTATATCTCTGGTATGCAAAGTCTTGGAGTGCTGAATGCCATTAAGCATTTTCCAGGCCATGGCGACACCGATATGGATTCCCATCTCGATTTGCCGGTGATAGGAAAAACAAAAAAACAACTGGATGAATCCGAATTATATCCTTTTCAAAAACTGATTACTTCAGCGCAGGTAAATGCGGTTATGGTAGCCCATTTGTTACTTCCTGGCATAGATGACAATAATCCTACAACCACCTCTCGGAAAATTGTCACCCATTTGTTACGGGAAGAACTTGACTTTAAAGGAGTAATTATTTCAGATGCACTCAACATGCATGCAGTTTCCAAAAAATACGATGAGAAGGGCAGGCTCGATTGGGAAGCATTTAATGCTGGAATGGACATGTTTTGCTTTCCTGAATTTCCTGAAGAAGGAATTCTGAAGATTACAGAAAAAGCATCTGAAGCAGCTGTTAATGAACGCTTGCGTCGCGTTTGGGAATTGAAAAAAACTGTTTTCGACAAACCAAAAGAAGAAGCATTTCCCTTTTATAATCCTGAAGCATTAAATCGGAAGATTGCTCGAAAATCACTTACAGTAATTGGCGGGCGGGATGAACAATCTTTGGAAAAATCAAACGATAACATCATCATTTCGGTCGGAAAGCTAGACAACCTCTATTTTCCGGAAAACTTGGCGCAAGAAGGAAACTTCGAGCATTTTCAATTTGGACAAAAAGTAGCTGAAGAATGGGATTCGGAACAATCCACCTTACTGGCACTATATCCTCGTTTTGTAAAACCTAAAAATCAATTTGGATTCACCAAAGAAGAAATTGAATTTGTCAATCGTGCTATTGCTAGCAAAAACTGTTTGCTCTACCTATTTGGGAATCCATATGTTTTGAACTTGTTCCCAGAATCATACCAAGGGAAAATTGTGGTGGTTTATCAGGACTTCACCACTTTTCAATCCGTTGCAGCAGAGCATTTTAATGGGGGATTTATAGCCGAAGGAAAACTGCCGTTCACTTTAAAAAGAAATCGCTTATGAGCTCAGAAATCATCTCGTCTTGGGAAAAAAATGCCAAAATCTGGGCTGAAACGATTCAAGAAAACAAAATCGCATCCCGAAAAACCACCAATCAAGCTATTGTTGATGCGGCATTGAAAATTGAAGCAACCACCATAGCAGATTTGGGTTGTGGAGAGGGTTGGCTCACTCGAAAACTTCATGAGTCAGGAAAAAAAGTGACCGGTTTTGATGCCATTGAAGACCTCCTTCAAATTGCGCGAAACCTAGGAGCTGAAACTTACCATCAATTGGATTTTGATGATATCGTTGAGGGCAAATTCCTGCAAGGAGCACCTTACGACCTAGCTATTTTTAACTTCTGTCTGTATCTCGCCGATACGTTGCCAAAATTGTTGAGCCATACACTACAATCCTTATCTGAAACGGGCACAATTCTCATCCAAACCCTCCATCCCTTCTTTTTGGCGCAAAACGGATTTGAATACAAGAGCCAATGGTTATCTGATGCTTGGAAAGGACTTCCAGAAGGTTTTGTGGATGGACACTCATGGTATGCAAGAACTTTTGAAGATTGGATAGCACTGCTTCAAGATTTACCCTATACCCGATTCAGCATCAAAGAAGTAACCAATCCTGAAAAACAACCAATATCCTTAATCATATCAATTCAAAAGTCCAATGGAAACGCATAAAGTATTAGGATTGATGTCAGGCACCTCGTTAGACGGATTGGACTTAGCGTATTGCCATCTTATTGAAGAAAACGGAAAGTGGGATTTTGACATCATCAAGACCAAAAGCGTTTCCTATGCGCCTAAACTTAAATCTCAATTAAAGGACGCTATCCATCTGGATGATGCAACCCATACTCAGTTGCATTATGAGTATGGAGAGTGGCTGGGGTCACAAAGCAAAACCTTTATCGAACAAGAACGTTTGGACGTGGATTTTATCTCTAGTCATGGACATACCTCTCACCACCAACCAGATAAAGGCATTACATTTCAGCTGGGCCATGGGCAACAACTGGCAAATGTTTCGAATCAAAAAGTAGTTTGTGATTTTAGGGTGAAAGATGTCAAGTTGGGCGGACAAGGTGCTCCCTTGGTGCCCATTGGAGATCATCATTTTTTCTCGAAGTATGATTTTTGCCTGAATCTAGGCGGCATCAGCAATGTTTCGTTTGATAATTCGGGAAAACGCATCGCCTACGACATAGGACTCGCCAACATGCCTTTGAACCATATCGTTCAAAAAATAGGTATGGAGTACGATGACAATGGAAATATCGCCCGAAAGGGAACGTTGCACCAAGCACTCTTTAACACATTAAATCAGTTGGAGTACTACAAGCTTGGTTTTCCTAAGTCTACTGGATACGAATGGTTCATCGGAGAGGTACTCCCCCTTTTGGACTCAACTGAAATAAGCGATTCCGATGCATTGCACACATTCATCCACCATAATTGCTTCCAAATTGCGAAGGCTCTAACACGTCACACAGAAAAAAAAGAGAACACCGTTTTCGTAACTGGTGGAGGGGCCTACAACGGATTTTTTACGGATACGCTGCAGAAACATCTCGGGGACAGTTTCTCCCTCAAAATTCCATCCCACACCTTAATTGGTTTTAAAGAAGCGGTGGTTTTCGCACTAATGGGTGTTTTGCGGCTGAAAAATGAAATTAATGTACTAAGCGCTGTTACTGGAGCGTCTAAAGACTCCTGTAGTGGGGTAATCTTTCATCCGAACCCTTAGGTTTGCGGCACTATGACCTTCTTTTTGCGTCGGGTCAAAAGAATTAGCGCTACCGAAAGAAATCCGCAAATAGACAACCCCACGAAAAGTGGTAATGCGGTCTCTTCCAAAAATGAACCTATCCATGACGCAATAGGTACTGAAATCATCGTCGATACAAATCCATTTATGGCTGCCCCAATACCCGCCATATGCCCAATAGGCTCCATGGCAATGGAACGGAAATTACCCCACATAAAACCCAAACAGAAAAACTGAAAGAACAGAAAGACGACCAAGATGGTTACATTAGGATTGGGTGCACCCCAAAACAAGGCAACGTAAGCCAAGGCGATACAACTGAATGCCGCAGTCGCAGCCAGAGACAAATTGCGCATCCCGAAACGAAGCACCATGGTACCATTGGTGAAGGTGGATGTTCCTATGGAAAGAGCCAAAGCAGCAAAGAGGTATGGAAACGCTTCTCGCATACCATACTGGTCTTCAAAAATATGTTGGGCTGAACTGAGGTATACCAAGAATGCCCCTGTAACCAAGCCAGAAACAAAAGTGAACGCCACTGTTTCCGGATACCGCAACATTTCTGTGGCCCCCACGCCCAAAACTTTTGACCGAAAACTTGATTTTATACTCCGGTTTCAACGTTTCTTCTTGGCGTTTCCAAAACCATATCCATAAAATCACTCCTAAAAATAGATGCACGTAAAAGATGGCCTGCCAATTGAAATTATCTAAAATCACTTATCCAATAGCAGGGGCAACCACGGGAACCAGTATAAAAAAGGCGGTCACAAAAGACATCACCCGGGCCATATAATCCCCTTTGTACGAATCTCGAATGATGGCTATGGCAATGGTCCGGTGAGAGGAAAGGCCAATACCTTGTAAGATGCGTCCGATGACCATAACTTCCAAATTAGGTGCCATCAGGCAGATAACGCTAGCCATACCGAACACCACAAACCCGGCGTACACCATGGGTTTTCGACCATATTGGTCAGAGAGCGGACCAAAAAACAGTTGTACGAAACCCAGTCCTTAGATATTCATCGTTACGATAAGCTGGTGTTCCGCAGCATCATAGCTATTAATGGTTGCTCCAAT